>CAYUYM010000001.1:0-111529 GCA_964449305.1 uncultured Chromatiales bacterium
GGACGATCATCACCTGCAATCCTGCCTTCGCGGAGCTTGTCAGGCGGCAGCCGCACGAGCTTGTCGGTCAGAAGTACTTCGACCATCTGCACGGCATTGCCCTGACCGATCTGGAGCGCTCCCTTGCATCAGCGACCCCGGACAGCCCTCTCACGGTCCATGAAGAGGTTCATGCCCGACAGGATGGAAGGCATGTCACCATGGAATGGCACACCAGGGCACTTTTCGATGCCGCCGGGATGGTGGATCACTACGTCGCCATCGGCGTGGATGTGACGCGCCGACGCATTGTCGAGGAGCAGCTCTGGCGAAGTCGTGAACGCTACACCACGGTGCTGCAGACAGCCATGGATGGATTCTGGGTGACGGATCCTGCCGGGCGCCTGCTCGATGTGAACGACACGTATTGTCGCATGAGCGGCTACACACGGGAGGAACTGCTTGGTGAAGGCATCGACCTCCTCGAGGCGCTTGAAGGCCCGGGAGACATCCTCCAGCGCATCCGGGACCTCGTCGATCATGGCCCGCAGCGCTTCCAGAGCCGGCATCGACACAGGGATGGAACAGTGTTCGAGGTGGAGGTGAGCTGCCAGCATCTGCCCATTGATGGCGGGATCACCGTGGCCTTCATTCGTGATCTGACCGGGGCGCGTGCCGTGGAGCAGCGCCTGCAGATGAGCGAGGAGCGGTACCGCCGCATCTTCGAGACCGTTTCGCTCGCGATCATCTACCGTGATGCCGACGGCCGCATCCTCTCCGCCAACCCCGCAGCACTGCGCCTGTTCAACGCCTCCGCATCCGAGCTGCTGGGTGGACGTCTGGCTGGCGTCAGGTGGGGTGCGATCCGACAGGATGGTTCACCCCTGCCGATCGAAGAACGACCTTCGTCCGTGGCCCTGTCCACCGGGCAGCAGTGCGGCCCCATGGTGGTGGGCCTCGTTGATCCTGAACGGCACAAGACCCTGTGGCTTCTCACCACCTCCATCCCGGTCCATCTGTCCGGCTCCACACACCCCGACGAGGTCATCAGCATCTATGAGGACAACACTCCGCGCCTGAAGGCCGAGCATGCATTGGAGCAGAGTGAACGGCGGTTCAGGACGCTGGCGGAGAATTCGCTCACCGGCATCTACATCATCGCCGATGGTGTGCTGTCCTATGTGAACCCCGCGTTTGCCGCCATCTTCGGCCTCACGCCGGAGGAGGTGCTCGGTCGCCCTCCCGATGCCCTGACACACCCGGATGACAGGCACATCGTCACCGAAAGCCTGGAGCGCAGGATGCTCGGTGAGATCCCGCGTGAGAAGTACGAGATCCGCGGTGTCAGGAAGAACGGCGACATCGTCCACCTTCTCGTGCTGGGCGGTACCGAGACCCTCGATGGACGCCGGGTCGTGATCGGGAACACGGTCGACATCACGCAGCAGAAGCTTGCGGAGAACGATCTCCGAGACAAGCACCGGACACTTCAGGCCATCCTCGAGCATTTACCCATCGGCTTCGCCATCAACCGCATCTCCACGGGCGAGGCCACTTTCGTGAGCAGAAGGTTCTGCGAGATCTACGGCGTCAGTCTCGACGAGCTCACCTCGGTCGACACCTTCTTTGATCTCGTCTATCAGGATCCGGAGCAGCGCGAAGCACTCCGTGCAAAGGTCTCCGAGGACGTTGCGAGCGGTGATCCCTCCCGCATGCACTGGGACGACATCCACTTCGTGACCCGCGCCGGTGAGCACCGCATCATTACCGCCAGCAACATCCCGTTGATGGAACAGGACATGATCATCTCCATTGTGCAGGACATGACCTCGGCCCGCCATGCGGAGGAGGAACTGGAGCAGTCGCACCGCCTGATGCAGTACATCATCGAACACAACCGCAGCGCCATCGCCGTGCATGACCGCGACCTGCGGTACGTCTATGTGAGCCGCAAATACCTCGACGATTACCACATCGCCGAGGACATCATCGGACGGCATCACTATGAGGTTTTTCCCGATCTCCCACAGAAATGGCGCGATGTTCATCAACTGGCCCTGCAGGGGCGGGTGTCCAGCGCGGAGGACGACATCTTTGAACGGGCCGATGGAACGGTGGAATGGACGCGCTGGGAATGCCGCCCATGGTATGAGGCCGATGAAACGGTGGGGGGCTTCATCATCTATACGGAAATGATCACAGAACGGAAACGGGCCGAGATCAAACTCGCGGAGTCCCAGGCCCACCTCGAGGCCGTGGTCAACAGCACCAGGGACCTGATCTGGTCTGTCGATCCCGACCGCTTTGGTCTGCTCGGATGGAATCTTGCGCTTCAGGAGGCCCTGCAACGGATGCGGGGAATGGAGGTCACCGTCGGGTGCACACCATCGGAGCTGTATGATGATGATCCGTGCGTCGCCGAGCGCTGGGTGTCCATGTATCGCCGCGTCCTGACCGATGGTCCCTACACCACGGAATACAGCCTGGCCAGTGGGGATGGAATCCTGCATCTGAGTTTCAACATCCTCGTGCGCAAGGATCAGGTGTTCGGCATCTCGGTGTTTGGCAAGGACATCACCGGCTCCAAGCGCATGCAGGTGGAGCTCGTCGCTGCGAAGGAGGCCGCCGAAGGCAGCGACCGCCTGAAGTCGTCCCTGCTCCTGAATCTCAACCACGAGTTCCGCACGCCCATGAACGGCATCCTCGGCTTTGCCGCCCTGATCGGTGATCGCAGCCAGGATGCGGAGGTCAAGCGCATGGCCCAGTCCATCACAAAGGCTGGTGAGCGACTCATGAAGACCCTGTCCGACATCGTGGATTTTGCACAGCTCCAGTCCAACGCGGTGCAGATGAGCCGCACTCGCGTCGATGTCACCGCCCGCGTCCAGACGCTTGTCCACGGATTCGAGCTCCGTGCCCGCGAGCGCCACCTCACCGTGTCGTTCTCCATGACCGGATCCATCGATGCCGTGGTCGATGCGACACTCCTGGACCGCGCCATCAGCGAGGTGGTCGACAATGCCATCAAATTCACTCCGTCGGGCTCCATCTTTGTGGATGTTGACACCGTGATCTGGCAGGGCGTTCCCACCGCAGAGGTCCGCGTCACCGACACGGGCATCGGCATCGATCCCCGCAACCACGGCATCATCTTCGAGTCGTTCCGGCAGGTGAGCGAAGGCTTCAACCGCAGTCATGAAGGGTCCGGTCTGGGCCTCACCATCGCCCAGCTCATCGTGGAGCTCATGGGAGGCGGCATCGAGCTCCAGAGCACACCCGGCCGCGGTTCCACCTTCATACTCCGTGTCCCAACGGGCGTGACCGCATCGATGGGAATACCGGCGCGGCAGACCACCCCCACTGTCACGGAACACCCGCGGCCCGACCGACTCCGGCTGCTCCTGGTGGAGGACAACGAGGAGAACGCCTACATCACCCGGATGTATCTCAAGCAGGTGGCCGATGTGGATGTGGCGGCGGATGCGGTCACTGCCATCGACAAGGTCCGGTGGAACAGCTACGACGCCATCCTCATGGACATCAACCTCGGCTCCGGTGTCGACGGCCTTGAAGCCACACGTCGGATCCGTGAACTGCCGGAATATACATCAATCCCCATCGTCGCACTCACGGGCTACACCCTGCACGCCGACAAGGACAGGCTCATCGCCGGCGGCTGCAGTCATTATCTTGGCAAGCCCTTCACACGGCGGCGGCTGCTCCAGGTTCTCGACGAGCTGTTCCCGAGGGGCCTGACAACTGCGGCTCCGCCTGAGCATTGAGCAAACCCGCCCGCACCTGCACAGCCGCCTGAGCCGGCCTCAGCGGAGCGCGGGGAGGTATCGTTCCCCGATCACCAACCGATGATGGCGTTCGTGCCCCGCGAGGATCCACGCGATGGCGCGGACAGTGAGGCCCTTCCCATCCGCGATGCCGCTCATGCTCCACATCGCCTCGTCGAAACTCCGCAGCAGGGCGATGGAGCTGTTCCGGACGAGGGCGAACTCCTCCGCCAGCGATGCGACCGTCCGCTGATCGAAGCGCCCGGCGGGGGTGAAACGGTTTTCGTCATAGCCGGGAAGGGGACCCGCATCACCCCGGGCGAACCACAGGGCGCGGCAGGCAAAGATCCTCTCCCCGTCGATCACGTGGCCGACCACCTCGCGGATGCTCCACTTGTCCGGAGCGTAGCGGTGAAGCGATTCCTCGTCCTGAAGCGCAGTGAGAAACGCCCCTGTCGCGTCACGCTGTGCTTCGAGCGTGGAGAGGATGTCACCATCCGGGGCGCAGGCGATGTAGCCGTGATAATACGGGGCGCATTCCTCCGGGAGCGGGCGGATGCTGCGGAATGTGGGCATGCGGTTTTCCTTCAATGCTGTGGGACACGCCGCAATATGGGAATTTCCCGGATTCCGGACTGCGAACATGCACGCCATCATCATCCCGCACGGCCTTGCATGCTGTGGGAATTTTCGCTAATTATCCCCGGTTTTATCAATCCGGGGCATCAATGCGCGACAAAAAAGCATCCCATCCCGTCCTCAACCTGTTCGTCATCACCGCGGCGCTCGGGTACTTTGTGGACATGTACGACCTGCTGTTGTTCGGCATCGTCCGTGTCCCCAGCCTCAGGGCGCTTGGCCTTGAGGGGCAGAAGCTCATGGACATCGGCATGCTGCTTCTCAACACGCAGATGGCGGGCATGCTCATCGGCGGCATTCTGTGGGGCGTGCTGGGTGACAAGAAGGGGCGGCTCAACGTGCTCTTCGGCTCCATCCTCCTGTACTCCATCGCCAACATCGCCAATGCCTTCGTCACCAGTGTGCCACAGTACGTCGTTGCGCGTTTCGTCGCGGGCGTGGGGCTCGCCGGCGAGCTGGGGGCCGCGATCACGCTCGTGAGTGAGGTGCTCCCGACGCATCTGCGCGGGTATGGGACGGCCCTCGTCGCTTCCATCGGCATCATGGGATCCGTGACGGCGGCCTTCATCGGCGATTTCCTGCCGTGGCAGACGGCCTACCTCGTGGGCGGAGGACTCGGCCTGCTCCTGCTGGTGATGCGTCTGAAAATGTTCGAACCCCTGCTGTTCATCCATGTCAAAGGGTCCTCCGTCCGGAAGGGGGATTTCATCAGCCTGTTCACGAACCGTGAACGCCTCCTGAAGTACCTCACCTGCATTGTCATCGGCCTGCCCACATGGTATGTCGTCGGCATCCTCATCACCTTCTCGCCGGAGTTCGCACGCGTGCTCGGCGTCACGGGCCAGATCAACGCCGGCCGCACCATCATGTTCACCTACATCGGCCTTGCCATCGGCGACATCGTGTCGGGCTTCGGCAGCCAGATCATCAGGAGCAGGAAGAAGACGGTGTGGGCCTTCCAGATCCTGGCCTTCATCCTCGTGGGCATCTATCTCTTCGCCCGTGGATTGAGTCCGGAAGCGTTCTACGCCCTCACGCTGATGATCGGTTTCGCGATCGGATACTGGGCGGTGTTCGTCACCATCGGTGCGGAGCAGTTCGGGACGAATCTCCGCGCCACGGTTGCCACCACGGTCCCCAACTTCGTGCGCGGCGCCACCGTCCCCATCACGCTCTTCTTCACCATGGTGGCTGGGTACACCGACATCATCACCTCCGCCATCATTGTCGGCATCGTGATCTTCGGCATCACCTTCATCGCCCTCTGGCGCCTCGAGGAGTCCTATCACAAGGACATGGACTTCCTGGAACAGTACGACGACGCCCCCACGCGCACACCATGATTGCACTTCTCCCGAAAAACACGTACCATTCCACAAAATCCTGACGTCGCAGTACTCATCCCACGTTTACCCGGAGGTCTCATGAAACGTCACATGTACGGTATGGCGGCCATTGCCGTGCTCATTGCCGTGCTTCTCATCCCGCTGCAGGGCGTGCGGGCGCAATTCGGACTCGACAAACTCAAGAAGGAGGCGGACAAGGCGTCGAACACGCTGAAGTCGGCCGGGGTGACCAAGGAATGCGAGCCCCTCACCAAGCTCAAGGACCGCCTGAAGATGATCCGCACCGCGATGGAAGGCAGGGATGAAACGTCGTGCAGGATCCACTTCTCCCAGGCGAAGAATTTCCGCGAGGAGGCGGAGAAGCAGTGCCCGGGTCCGGAATTGACGGCGGCGGTGGCCGAGCTCTCGGCGAGCGAGGAGGAGTGGAAGACGCAGCAGGCCGGGGCCGCCTCGGCAGCGGGAAACCGTGATGCGGATCTCGAGACGCTGCGCCAGGCGAAGTTCAAGATGTGGGAACTCGACAACCACTATGGCGCGTCGTGGTCCAGTGGCTACTATGGCGCCAAGGACAACGCTCCGAAGTTCTACGCCATCTGCAAGGAGATCGACTACCCGGGCCTCATCAAGAAGCTTGATGCCATCATGGCGCGCAACCCCGATTTCATGGAGCCGCAGCGTGAGCCCCGCGGTTACTACGACGACGTGAAGGAACGCTACGCAAAGTTCGTCGAGTTCGTGGAGGACGGCCTCACGAAGAAGGTCAACAACTGCATCGAGGAGGCCTACAGCCTGAAGGCCCAGGGGAAGTCCTCCCTCTCCAAGGCCCAGGAGATGGCCGAGGCCGCGGTGACGGGCTGCCAGGCCGCGCTCCTCATGATCCCCGGACATGCCGGCATGACCAGGCTTCTGCAGCAGGCCCAGGCGACGCTCGACAAGGTGGGCGGCGAGGCCGACGCGCTCTACACGTCCGCCTTCCACAAACAGAATGCGGGTAAGATCGTCTTCTCGAAACAGCGGGTGGAGCTGAAGAAGGAGAATCCCGCCGCCATGCAGAACAACTTTGTCGGTGGCGACCTTGTCTACGGCATGATCTACTGCAATAAGACCTGGAAGGAAGCCACGGGCGGAGACTATAACGTCCACATCATCATCCAGGTGGATGGAGTCCAGAAGGCCGAGCATCGCTTCAAGATGCGTCGCGAGCTCTGGGATGCCACATACCTCACAATGGAATTCGTCCCCGATCCACAGACCATGGAAACCCAGGGGGCGGTGAAATACTCGAAGGCCTTCGCCGAGCTCTCACCGCGTCCGCACAAGGTCTCCGTCATCTGCCAGCATGAAAGCTACGACGGCCCCATCGCCACCGGAGAATTTGATCTCGATCTGTCCGATGGTGCCGACAAGATGGAGGCCCTGTACAAGGGCATGGTGGCCGCCCAGATGGCGAAGATCCGCATGCCCGAGGCGGCCCGCAAGGATCCCGCCATGGAGAAGGACATGCTCGCCGCCGTGTCCGACTGGCCTGGCAAGGCCCTGCGTGCCGTGATCACGGATGCAGACTGGACCACGCACCGCAACCCCATCAGCGGGGCCATCGAGTTCCGCTCCATGCACGGTGCCATCGCCTTCAAGCTCCCTGAAGGCAACTGCCGGATGTTCTGGCTCGATTTCCGCCAGATGTACAATGGAAAAGGCTACGGCAAAACCGACGACTACGCAGTGGGCGATTCCGAGGACATCCCCTGCGAAAATGTCATGAAGTGATCCCCGCCCTGGCGGCATCCACCGTCTCCGTGATGGTGAAGATCGAGGAGAACCCGGCAATGTCGAACACCTCCCTGATGTGCGGGCGAAGCGCGGCGATGACGATCTTCCCGTCCACGCTCTTCAGCTTCTTCGCCGCCATGAGGAGGACACGGAGACCCGCGCTGCTCACATAATCGAGTGACGAGAAGTCGATCACGAGTTTCCTGGCCCCGCCATCAATGATGGTGACGAGCTGTGCCTCACATTGCGGTGAGGTGTTGGAATCAAGCCGTTCGGTGATGGATACAATGGTGACGCCGTTGACAGTTTCCTGAAGTACTTCCATTTGCTGCTCCGAAATGATATGGTGATTGATCACGTGTGATTCGTTGTGCTGTCAGACAGCCTCCGCCCCGCCGAGACGCTTGCGAAGCGTGAGGATGTTCCGCCCGTCGATGCGCTCGTAACGGACGTCGTCCATCATGTTCCGGACAAAGAAGATGCCGAGACCTCCGATGCGCCTGTCCTCAAGCGCCGCGGTGACGTCCGGATCGGGCATGTCCAGCGGGTTGAAGGGGCGGGCGTCGTCCATGAGAACCACGTCGAGCTGGTCGTCCTCCCGGGTGAAGCGGATGATGATGTCGCGCCCGGTCTCTCCGTCGTCGTAGCCGTAGGAGATGATGTTGGTGATGAGCTCGTCGAGGCAGAGCTGGACCGCCTGGGAAACGGCAGGTGCGAGTTCCCAGATGCGGACAAGGTTCTCGAAGAAGGGCCACACTCTTCCGATCTCCGTGAGGGTGTTGTGTATGGTGATGGTGGACGACTGGGTCATGGTGCGGGTGTGGTGATGAAAGTCGTGGACAGCGCCTGCAATATCGCGAATCCGGTGGTAATGTCTTCGGCGTGGGTCACCGGTATTCCTCGCGGAAGGCGGCGATCATCTCCGGTGTGAGGTTCTCGCTCTTGCGGATCTCGGAGAACTTGTTGAGAAGATCCCCGACGCCCAGCATGCGCTTGTCCGTGGCGGTGAGGCTTTCAACGATGCGACCCCGATGGAGCATGATGGTGCGCGTGCCGAGGTCGAGCGCCTGCTGCATGCTGTGCGTCACCATGAGCGTGGTGAGCTGTGCCGCCTCCACGAAGCGTTTTGTGAGTGAGATGATCTGCGCCGCGCTGCGGGGGTCCAGTGCGGCGGTGTGTTCGTCGAGCAGCAGCACGCGCGGCCTGCGCAGCACCGCCATCAGCAGCGTGATCGCCTGCCGCTGCCCGCCCGACAGCGATCCGATCGCGTTCTGCATGCGGTCCTCGAGTTTCATCTCCAGCAGGGAGACGTGGGTGCGGTACTCCTGCATGCGTGCGGCGGTGAGGCCGGGTCGCGGCAGATGCCGCTGCCCGCGCAGCCAGGCGAGATGGAGATTCTCCGCGATGGTCATGCCCGGGGCGGTGCCGGTGAAGGGGTTCTGAAACACGCGCGCCACGGCCGTCGCCCGCCGGTGCTCCTGCCGCCGCGTCATGTCGATTCCGTCAATCCGTATCGTGCCCGTGTCCGGCAGGAAGCTCCCCGCAATCGCGTTGAGCAGGGTGGATTTGCCGGAACCGTTCGTGCCGATGAGCGTGATGAACTCGCCCTCCGGCACATCGAGCTCGATGCCCTGCAGGGCGCGCACCTCGTTGACGGTGCCGGGGTTGAAGGTCTTGGTCAGTCCACTGATGGTGATCATGGGGTGTGCGCGTCGTTGTGTGAAAGGATGGTCCCGGGCCGCCGTCAGTCGATGGAGCGCATGAGTCGGGAGAGGAAGTGCTGCGGAAGATGGAGACCATATTCACGCGCAAGACGGAGATTCGCCGTGATGCCCTCGGGGACGCACGTCTCGATGGGAAGATCGGCGGGAGCGGCTCCATTGAACACGCGGATGGCCATGCGCGCCGTCGCCACGCCCACCTCGGCATAGTTCGCACCCACGGCGATGAGCGCCCCGCGGTCGATGTCGTCGGTCGCATTGGTGAAGTACGGGATGCGCTTCTGCCGCAACACCTCGCCGATGGTCTGGATCGCCGTGCACACGGTGTTGTCGCCCGAGGTCAGAAACAGATCGATGCCGCGGTCCACGAGTGATCGCGTCGCGTCCATGATCTCACCCGTGCCGCTGACCGTCGCCTCCAGCAGCGTGAAGCCGTGCTGCCGGGCCGCGACACGGGCCCGCTCGGTGCATGCCTCGGAGCACGCCTCCGAGGGGTTCCAGACAAGACCCACGGTTCTGGCATGAGGGAAGACCTCGCGCATGATGCGGAAGGTTGTCTCCACCGGCTGCGGGGTCATCACGCCTGTGATGTTCGGACGATGATCCGTCGCCGTCCGCGCCACGCCGAGGCGGAAGGGATCGGTCACATAGCCGAACACGTGGGGGATCGTCGCGTTGCCATTCGCCCCCACCTGCAGCACGGGGGTGGACAGGGTGATGAGGTAGTCGTAGCGATCCCGGACGATGTCGTCTATGATGGATTGCGCGGTGGAAAAATCGCCCTGCGCGTTGCGGACGTCGAGTGTGATGCCGTTTGTCTCCAGCACACCCGAGCGCTCGAGCTCGGCGCGAAGCTGCCCGGCGATGAGGGCGATGATCATCTGGTCGTTGAACAGCACGAGTGCCGCCTTCTTTGCTCCCATCGGGGCATGTGCATCCGTGCCATGGCGCGTGCCGAGTGTGTCGATGAAGCAGTTCGAGGCGCTCCGCGCCGCCTCCGGGATGGCGATGCCGCAGGCCCGCGCCGCCCGTTCGTCGAAGCCGCGCGTCAGATTCTTGTAGTGCTCGAAGGGGATCGACGCAGGCGCCTCGCCCCGGAGAATACGATCCACCAGGTGGGCCGCCTGTCTGCCGCTGCTGCGATAGTCGTAGCCGTAGACCGCCAGCGCGCCATCGCCCAGGCGCTCCACGTCACAGGTGAAGATCGGCCGGCCGCCCGCGGTGGCGGCCTTCACCACGGATTCGAAGGCGGAGTAGACGATGTTGTCGGGTGGGAGCGTGAACGCGGTGATCCCCCTGTGCACCACCGAGCGCGCCGCCTCGTACACCTCCGAGCTGTTCGTGATCGTCGCCCCCACGAAACGCATGCCCGTGCGCCGCGCGGCATCCTGCATGCGCGTCACGTTGTAGACGGAGTTCACCTGCGCCGGATCCCACATCGCTCCTATGGCAGCATTGGCCGGGATGAAGTTCCGGATGTAGGCGAGCATGGAATCCATGTCCACAGCGCCATAGACCCCGGTGATGTTGGGCACATGCACGCTGTCCGATGTTCCAGCCTTGATGATGAAGGGGTTGGCCACCGTGGCAAACACCACCGGGCAATCGGTGATGCGCGTCACTGCCGCCTGGGTGCAGGGCGTGGAGATGGTCACCACCAGGGTCACCTTGTTCATCATGAACTTGTCGAGGATGCTGTTGACCGTGGGCAGGTCGCCGTTGGCGTTCTCGAGCATGATGGTGCAGTTGTCGCCGTTGTGGTAGCCGAGTGCCGCCAGCTCCTCGAGCAGACCCTCGCGCGTCATGTCGAGCAGGCCGTTGTCGGTGAACTGGATCACACCAATGGTGGGGCGGTCGCCGCTCGTGGCAGTGGAGCGGGTGAGCCACCATGCCGCGATGGCGCCGAGGGCGATCACCGCAATCACCGTGAGCAGTGCGCCGCGTGCTGCACGCTTCTGCATGAGCGGGCGCAGCCATGCCACGGAGCGGCCAAGGCGGAACGTGGAGGCGGCGATGGTGGCGAGGACAAACAGCGCCGTCAGGAGCTTGAGATCAATGGGATTCATGCCGGCATAGAGCGCGAAGGCGATCATGAGCCGGAAGACGATGGATCCGACCACGGCACTGAACACCCGGATGGCGATGGGCGAAAGCACCCGGGCCACCGCGCGGAAGGGACGGGCGTTCACACGGATGATGGACTCACCGATGATGACGGCGGCCAGACCGGCCACCACCACGCCGATGCCCATGCCGATGTCTGCAAAGCCTTGATACTGCGCCACCAGTCCGCCCGAGAGTCCGACGAGCGCATTGGCGAAGGCGATCGAGAACACCTTCATGCGGTTCACGTTGATTCCCGATGCCGATGCCATCGCCTCGTTGTCGCCCGTGGCCTGCAGGGCGATGCCGAAATCCGTCCGCAGGAAGAGGCTCACCAGCAGCCACACCACCAGGACGATGAGCAGAAGGCACAGGAACAACCAGAGTTCCGGATGCATCCCGGGATTCCAGCCCTGCATGGTGACAATGAGGTTCGGCGTGTTGAGCAGAGGGATGTTGGATCGCCCCATGATGTGGAGGTTGATCGAGTACAGGCCGATCATCACGATGATGCCCGACAGCAGACCGTTGGTCCGAAGCGCCGTGTGGATGAGCCCCGTACACATCCCGGCGACCGCGCTCACAAGAAACGCCGCCGCCAGCGCCGCAAGCGGATGCCACCCGGCGATGATGAGCACAGCCGACACGGCCGCCCCCGTCGCGAAGCTCCCGTCCACCGTGATGTCGGGGAAGTTCTGGATGCGTGAGGTGATGAACATGCCGATGGCCATGAAGGCGTAGAGCAGTCCGAGGTTCAGTGCGCCAACCCAGAGTTCCATGGGTCAATCCTCCAGCTCGATGAGTCCGTACACACTTCGACCGAGGCGCGTGGAGGCGAGGAGATGTTGCACCTTGATCGCATGCATCTGCCGCGTGGTCCGCGCAAGCTCCGCCTCGAAGGATTCGACATCGTTGTTCACCAGCCCCATGTCCGACACGCATCCGTGCGTGTGCCAGCGCGGCGCGCCCCCGTGGGTGTCCCGCTCAAGAACACCGACGCCGATCACGACATGATGATGGTCGTCCGGCTCGATCGGATAGTTGAACCAGCGATGGAACAGCTCCTCCGAAAAGATGTCGCATGAAGCGGCGGGCCTGTTGCTCGCCAGCGGGATGCGCTTGAGATGCATCCCCATCAGCCCACGGCTCTCGGCAAGAAACACGACGCCCGTGCGCCGGCTCGTGGTGATGTCTGCAAGCATCCCCCCCACGCGTTCCAGCGTGACGTGGGAGCCATCGCAGGTGATGGACACCGTGTGCGCCACACTCCCATCAAAGGCGGCTCCGGTGAGGAACTGGTATCCCGGTTCCGTCTGACCGGGTGTGAAGATCATGTCGTCCACCACGGGCCGTGCCACGGCGGGGAGGTACCACAGGGAATGCTCGATGATGGCAGCCTCGCCGAAGTAGCCGCTGTACTCCTCGAAACGCTCTCCGGCGGTGGCAATGCCGAGGCCGAAGCGGTGTGCACCGGGGGGAACGCGCACCACGTCCCGCTCCTCGTAGGCGCACGAGGCAAGCGGCGCCTCGTCGCCGAGCACGGTGAGCCGCCCGCGCACCGCATCAGGGACGCTCCGGACGCGGAGAAGGAGATCGTCGATCCGCCGCTCCTCGACGCGGGGCGCCTCCGGCACCACCGCGGCTTCTGGAGCCTGCACCTCTTCCACCGTGGGGAACATGCGGAAGAGGCGTGTGAAGCCGCTCATGGCAAACACTCGGAGGATGGTGTCGGGGACGGCGATGAGGATCATCTCGCCGCCGGCTCGCGAGAGGGACTGCTGGGCGCTGAGAAACACGCGCAGTCCGGCACTGCTGACATGCGTCACGGCGGAACAGTCGCACAGGATGGTGCGCCGGCCCGCCATGGCCAGGTCCTTGATGGCGGTTTCGATCTCGGGGGAGGTCATGCTGTCCACACGCCCGGTGATCCGGATGAGGGGAGAGCCATCGTGTTCGGTGACGTCGAAGGAAAACATGGCAGCAGCCCGTGCCTGATGATGGAGGAGGGTGGAGGTGCGGTCAGCGCACGGAGATCTTCAGCATCGAGAAGTCGTCGTCGAGCTGTTCCTGTCCGTGCATGGACTGGAGAAAGGCGTAGAGCCGTGGGATCTCTCCGGCATCGTCGTTTTTGTACGTGCCGAGAAACTGCTGGAGTTCCTCAAGTGTCCACATCTCGCCCTCGGATTTGAACACCTCGTAGACGCCGTCGCTGAAGATGTAGAGGTCGAATGGTTTGGGGATGGTGATGCTTCCTGCGGAATAGGGGAAGAAGGGGAGGCCGCCGATGATGAAGTTCGGTGTGGCGACCTGACTCGTTTCACCACCCTGCCGGTACAGGATCGACGGGGGGTGCCCGCCGCTGCCATAGGCGAGTTCCCGCGTGGTCGTATTGAAGACGCCGTACCAGATGGTGAAGTACATGTTGTTCTGGTCCACCATCTGGAAGGAGGAGTTCAGAGCCGCGAGCACCTGATCCGGTTTGAGGAAGTCCGTGTTCGGAAGGGTCTGCGAGCGGAGCACATTGAGCGCGGAGACGGAGAGCAGGGCGGGCCCCACACCGTGCCCGCATACATCGAGCAGATACATGGCGAAGTGGGTGCTGTCGATCCAATGGTAGCCGAAGGAATCGCCGCCAAGTCCGGCCGAGGGGATGTACTGCCAGTGCGTCCGTATGTCGCCGTCGGTGAGTGGTGCGGGCAGCAGGGAGACGATGTACTCTGCCGCGCGGGCGACATCCTCGGCGAGCAGCTTCTGGCTGTCCAGCAGGGCGGCGTAGGCCTCGTTGCGCTGGAGCAGGGTGATGTAGCTGCCCGAGTGGTAGCGGATGCGGGCGAGAAGCTCGATGCGGTCGGGGAGCTTCACAAGGTAGTCGTTCGCCCCCACGGCAAAGGCATCGGCCTTCGTTGTCGCCTCCTCCTTGCTGGAGAGCACGATGATGGGCACGTCCCGCAGCCGCGTGTTTGCGCGGTAGAACTTCACGAGCGTCAGCCCATCAATCTCCGGCATCACGAGATCCTGGAGGATGAGCGTCGGCGAGATGTCGAGCGCCATCTGCAGCGCCTCGGTCGGGTCGCTGCAGTAATGGAGGATGATGTCGCTTGCATCCGCGAGCATGCGCTTCACGGCATCGCCGACGATGGCCTGATCATCCACGAGGAGGACGGTGATGGCATAGTGGGTGAGTGTGGCGGGCTGCGGGGCATCGTGTGTCGCGGTCATGTCGTGTGTCCTTGGTTGGTGAGGAGTGTCACAATGTGCCTGGCGATGTTGTGGATCGGAAGAATCCTGTCGGCGGCACCGCAGTCGATCGCGGCCTTCGGCATGCCGAACACCACGGATGTTGCCTCATCCTGGGCGATTGTCGGCCATCCCGCCGTGTGCAGCGTCAGAAGCCCGCGCGCGCCATCACGCCCCATGCCCGTCAGCAGCACTGCGACACCGCGGGCGGGCCAGTGCTCTTCAAGCGTCTCGAAGAAGCGATCCACCGAGGGACGGTACGGATAGTCCCGGGGCTCATGCGTGTAGTGCAGGCGCAGATCCGGGCCGATGATCAGGTGATCGTTTGTCGCGGCCACGTACACCTCACCGGCTCGCAGCGCCCCGCCTTCCGGGGCGAGCATCACCGACAGGGCGGTCTGATCGTTGAGCCATTCGGCGAGGCCGCCGGCGAACTGCTGATCCACATGCTGGACGATCACCATGGCCGCATCGAATGGCGCAGCAATCCGGGACAGGATGGTGCCAAGGGCCTTGGGGCCGCCCGTGGAGGAGCCGATGGCGACCACACGCGGCAGCCCGGTGGCCGGTCGGGGGACGGCATGAACCAGCGGCCGCGCCGGCGTTGCCGTGTGCCGGATGAGCATGCCGATCACGGCGATCTTCTTCAACAGCTCCTCGCCGCCCTCAAGATCGCCGCCCGTCCCGAAGATGGGCGTGCAGACGGCATCCAGCGCTCCATGCCCCATCGCATCGAACACCTTCGAGGCGTTTCCTGACACGGTTGCCGTCACCACAAGGATGGCGCAGGGCGTCTGCTCCATGATGATGCTCGTCGCTGTCACGCCGTCCATCACCGGCATGATGAGATCCATCAGGATGATGTCGGGCCGGTCACGGCGGCATTTCTCCACCGCCTCCCGCCCGTCGTACGCGATCCATGCAACCTCGTAGTCCGGGATGCGGACGATCACCCGGCGGATCGCCTCCACGGCAAGAGCGAGATCGTTCACAATGGCGATGCGCATGCTCAGGCCTCCCCGATGAGATCACGGACGGCGACAAGAAGGGTCTCATCGTGGAAGCTGCTCTTCGAGAAGTAGTAGTTCGCCCCCGCATCAAGCCCCCGTGCCCTGTCCTCCTCGCGATCCTTGTACGAGACGATCATCACCGGGATGTCCCGGTGCTTCGGATCGCTCTTGATCTTCCGCACAAACTCGAAGCCGTTCATCCGGGGCATGTCGATGTCGCTGATCACCAGATCGAAGCCCCCCCTCTGAAGCGTGATCCAGCCGTCCATGCCATCCACGGCGGTCGTGACCTGATAGCCGTTGTTCTGGAGAAGCTTCCGCTCCACCTCGCGCACGGTGAGCGAATCGTCCACCACAAGGATGGAGCGCTTCGTCCGCACGGCCTCCGCCGCGGATGCGCCAAGCTTCTGCGGCTTTCCTTCTGCGAGCATCGTGTCGATGGACCGCATCAGATCGTCCACATCGATGATGAGCAACGGCGATCCGTCCTCGATGATGGCGCCGGCGGAGATGTTCGGCACCTTGCCCAGCATCGGATCCAGCGGGATCACCACAAGGTCGCGCTCGCCGTTGTAGCTGTCCACCACAAAGCCGTACCGGTTGAGGCGGTCGCTGATCACCACCACATGGTGCTTCTCCGGCTCCCGCGCCGAGGCCGGGCGCCCGAGCAGCTCGTGCGCATCGATGATGCCGATCCGCTCGTTCTGGATCATGCAGTACTGGCGGTCCTCGAGGATCTGAAGCTGCTCCCGGGGGATGTGCGCAAGGCGGTCGATGCGCGAGAGCGGCAGGGCGTAGAGCTCGTCACCAATCGTGACCAGAAGCGCACGGATCACCGACAGCGTGATGGGGAGTTGAAGTGTGAATGTGGTTCCGCGTCCGAGCACGGAATCCACATGGATCGATCCACCCACTTCCTGCACCATGGACATCACCACGTCGAGCCCCACGCCGCGGCCGGACACCTCGGAGATCTTTCCGGCGGTCGAGAAGCCGGGCAGGAAGAGGAAATCCAGGAGCTCGGAACTGCTGAGATTCTCCGCCATCTCCATTGGCACATACCCCTTCTCCACCACCTTTCGCCGCAGAATCTGCATGTTGATGCCGCGTCCATCGTCGCTCAGCGAGATGTTGAGGCGGCCGGCCTTGTGCCGGGCCTCCAGGGTCAGGGTCCCCTCCTCCGGCTTGCCCGCCCGCCGCCGCTCCCCGGGCGTTTCGAGCCCGTGATCCAGGGCGTTGCGCACCAGATGGTTGAGCGGTGCCTCAAGCTTCTCGAGGATGTCCCTGTCCACCTGCGTGGCCTCCCCCTCCACCACGAGACGCGCCGTCTTTGCGAGGCTCCTCGACAGATCGCGCACAAGGCGGGAGAACCCGTGCAGGCCCTCCGAAAACGGCCGCATGCGGCTGATGATGACCTCGTCATACAGGCGGTTGGTCAGATGCTCGAGCCGGTGCGAGAAAAGCTCGAACTCCTCCCGGTGCTCCGCCAATGCCCGCGCAATGCCGTCGAGCTGGGTCAGGCAGTCACGCACCCGTGACTGTGCCGCCTCCGATGCCCCGCTGTCGGTGGTGAGGGTCAGCACCGCCTCGAAGGCCGCGAGAAGCTCCTGCTGCAGCACCTTGATGCGGAACAATGCTGCAGAGTAGCCCTTCATGGACTTCGCCTGCACCAGGTTCTCACCCGCGAGGGCGATGACGCGATTCAAGGTCCTCGATGGAACACGGACGAAACGGGTGTCCGTCTCCGAGCGCTTCGGCATCTCCGACGGTGCTGCGGCTGGGGTCGCCGATGCCGGGGCGGACGGTGCCTGCCGCGGTGAGACTGCCGCCGGCGGCGAGGCGGGTGATCCGCCGGCCATCAACGCTCTGAGCCGCTCACTGATCGCGGCGATGTCGTCGGCACGTGCCACGAGCCGTCCGGGGATCGTGCCCGCCGGGCCGGTGCGCAGCGTGGCCAGGACGTCGTTGCCCTGCAGCAGCGCATCGATGTGGTCCGATGTCAGCGTGACGGTGCCATGCTGCGCCGCGGAGAGGACATCCTCCATGGCATGCGCCAGCGTCACGGCGGCATGGAGACCGACGATCCGTGCGGCACCTTTGATGGAGTGAGCCGCGCGCATGAGCGGCTCCACGGCGGCGGGCGTCTGCCGCGTCTCGATCGTGACCAGCCCGTCCTCCAGCACGTGCACGTTGTTGTCCACCTCCACCATGAAAAGATCAAGCATCGAGGTGTCCACCGTGGGCTCCTGCGACGGTGGCATGGCCGGCGCGGGTGGCGATGCGGATGCGGCCGGAGGTGATGCAGGGGCGGCCGGGCAGTCGGTTGACGTCAGCGCCCTGAGCCGCTCGCTGATCGCGGCGATGTCGTCGGCACGCGCCACGAGCCGTTCGGGGATCGTGCCTGCCGGGCCGGTGCGCAGCGTGGCCAATACGTCGTTGCCCTGCAGCAGCGCATCGATGTGGTCCGATGCGAGCGTGACCGTGCCATGCTGCGCCGCGGAGAGGACATCCTCCATGGCATGCGCCAGCGTCACGGCGGCATGGAGACCGACGATCCGTGCGGCACCTTTGATGGAGTGAGCCGCGCGCATGAGCGGCTCCACGGCGGCGGGCGTCTGCCGCGTCTCGATCATGACCAGCCCGTCCTCCAGCACGTGGACGTTGTTGTCCACCTCCACCATGAAGAGATCAAGCATCGAGGTGTCCACCACGGCCTCCTGCGACGCTGTCGGCGCGGGTGGTGGTGCGGCTGAAGCGGGTGGCGGTGCGGCAGCAGGGGATGCCTCGAGGTGATCGATGCGCTCACGGAGTCCGTCCATCGTGTCGCCTGCGCGTTCGATGCGTGCGGTCGCCTCGGTTGCCGGCCCGGTGCCGATGTCCGACATCACCGCGGCGGCCTCCAGCAGAAGGGGGGCGCCGTGATCGATGCTCACAGCGCCGGATTTCATGCGCCCCAGAAGCTTCACCACGGCATGGGCCAGCGACCCCAGCGTCGGGATGCCGACAATGCGCGAGGCGCTCTTGATGGCCGACGCCGCGCGTTCCAGCGCCTCGAGTGCATCGGTGGTGGAGTGCGGGCCGAGCGTTCCAGCCCCGCGGCGAAGCACGCCGCCATGCGCGGTCAGCTCCGTCAACAGGAGATCGAGCATGCCGGGATCGGGTGCGGTGATGCTCATGGGCAGACACTCTCCTTCAATGCGTTCACCAGACGGCTCTCGTCGAGCAACCCGACGGTCCGCTTTCGGAAGGGGAAGATGCCGGTGGTGAAGACGGTGTGCGACCGCGTGAAGGTCGCCGGCGGCTTCTGGACGATGGTGGGGATGATGTGATGGACGCCGTCGATTTCATCCACGAAAAACGCGCAGCGCACATCGTCGTGGCTGATCACCACCATGCGCTCACTGGCCGCACGCGTCGTGGGATCCTGCCCCGTGCCCGCCTCGATGCCCATGAGGGTGGTCACGGAGAAGCAGGGGAGCAGCTCTCCGTTGATGTTGACCAGGCCGAGGAACACGGCGCCGCTGCGGAATGGAACACTGTGCACCGCGCGGCATTGCACGGCCTCGGCAAAGCACCCGGTTCTGATGGCAAGCCAGTCGTCACGCAGGCGGAACACGAGCACGGAGAAGGTGTTGAGTTCCTTTGCCTCCTCGGGGCGCGCAAGCGTCGTGGTCAGTTCCTCCGTGAACTCCAGCGTCATCTGACGATCGAGGAGCCTGCGACCGGCCTGCGAATACGTGGGACAGTTGCGGCAGTGGATGTGCCGCATGAGCTCGGGACAGCTGCCGTCACCCATCGTGCCGGTCGTCTTCCAGCATTGCGTGGAAGGTGCGTGTGCGTTCGTGCTCATCGTGCGTCCATCCTTCGCTGTTGCTGCACGCGTCGTGCACGCTCCCGCGCGAGGGTCGCATTGCGTGTGTCACCGCACTGCTCATAGAGCAGGCCTGCGTGGATGAGTGCCTCGTAATGCCCCGGATCCAGGTAGAGCGCCCTGTCGTAGCTGGCGATGGCAGCCGTGGGGTGCTGGAGTGCCTCCTCAATGATGCCCAGGAGGAAATGCCCCTCCGACGAATGCCGATGGTGGCGGAGGTACTCACGGCATTGCTCTCGTGCCTCCTCGTAACAGCCGCGATCGGCCAGCGCGGAAATCGTCGCAAGCGACATGGGCGGTGGTTGTGGCGACACCTCCCTGCGCTGCCAGCGACGCACCGGAATGGCGGAGGACACGGGGGTGAGCGGCGATCGCCGACTCTCACGAGGTGGGGCGACCGGTGGTGCCGACGCCGGTGCAGGGTGGCAGGAGAAGCTGCGTGTGTGCTGCACGGGGTGATACCCGCGGTCCAGGAAGTACATGATCTCGGCATGCCCCGTCACCAGCATTCCGTCGGGCGCGAGCAGCGACCGCAGGGTGGCGGCGATGCGTTCCCGCGCCATGCTGTTCATGTAGATGATGAGGTTGCGGCAGAAGATGACGTCGTATCCCCCACCCGCGATGCCCTCCAGATTGTCCAGGATGTTCGCATGCCGGAAGGTCACCGCTCGGCGGGCCTCGTCGGAAACCCTGCGGCCGCCGTCGACATCGGTGAAATGCCTGCCCTCCATCGGTGACAGGGGTTCACGGAACGAAGCATCGGAATAGATGCCCAGATGTGCGCGTTCGAGTGCCTGGGTGCTGATGTCGTAGGCGTCCACATGGAAGCGTTCCGGAGGCAGACCTGCGTCGATCAGTGTGATGGCGATGGAATAGGCCTCCTCTCCCGAGCTGCAGGGGATGGAAAGAATGCGCGGGGTGAGCATCGGACGCAGAAGGAACGTCTCCCGCGCCAGCCTGCGCAGATGGGTGAACGGTTCACGGTCACGGAAGAACCAGGTTTCAGGAATCACCAGCGCCTCTGTCAGTGCCTGTGCCTCCGTGTCGTCCGTCTCGAGCAGACGCACGTACGTCGCCGCATCCTCCAGCCCACGCTGCTGCATGCGGGATCGGACGCTGCGATCCACCAGAGCCGCCCCGATCGTGTCGATGTCCAGCCCCAGACGTGCGCTGAGGTGCTCCTGCACCGCTGTGACGAAGGTGCTGGTCATGAGCGCTCCCGGAGGATGTCGCTCATGGTGGTGTCGATGAATCCCCCGAGATCGATGAGCTGGATGTCACCGAATTCGTCCGTGATGAACCCTCCAAGGTATGGTGCCCCTTCGATCGCCACATTGAGCGGGCGGACATCGCTCGCCTGATACGACACGGTTTCCGTCACACCCTCACCCATCAGGCCCATCAGTCGCCGACTGCCCGCATCATCATGCTCCACGATGAGGATGCGCGTGCTCAACAGCACCTCGGACGCACGCCCGGCAAGGATCTGTGACAGATCGAGCACGGGCGCCATGGTTCCGTGGTAGTTGAGCATGCCTGCGAGCATGGGCGGTGCATGGGGCACCACCTGCAGCGGGACACAGGGGATGATCTCCCGCACGGGGGCGATGTCGATCCCGTAGGCGGAATCCCCCACCGTGAACAGCACGATCATCATTGCCCGCTCTCCGTATCGCGCAGCACATCCCCGTCGTTGATGATGGTGAAACGCGTGATCTCCCGTTGCAGCCCCTGGACGGCATCGCGAAGCTGCGCGGTGATCGTGCGGAATCCCAGCAGCGAATCCTTCGTGTGGTTGGTCGAAACGCGCAGCTGGTCGATCGCCTCGGTGATCTGATTGGCCGAGTGGGACTGCATCTGCGTTCCGTGGTTCACCGTGGCGAACTCCGGCCCGAGCTCGGTGATATGCCGGATGATCTGCTCGAGATCGGCGCTGATCGCGGCGATCGTCTCCGAGCCGGCATGAACCTGCCGGGCGTAATTCGTCACCCCCTGCACCCCATCGCCCACCGCCACCTGCATCTCGTTGATCATCGTCTCGATGTCCAGAGCGGCAATCGAGGTCTGATCCGCCAGCCGACGGATCTCCCGCGCCACGATGGAAAACCCGGCACCGTACTCGCCGGCCTTCTCTGCCTCGATGGCTGCATTGAGCGACAGCAGGTTCGTCTGGTTGGACACCTTGGTGATCGCCACCAGCACGTCGCCAATGGCGGACGCACGCCGGCTGATGATGCCGAGCTTGTCGCGCATCGTGTCGATGGCTTCGATGAGGGACTGCACCACCACACGGATCTCGGCGAGCGACTGTGTCCCGGTGGTGGCATGCCCTGCCGCCTCGCCCCCCATCTGCGTCACACGCGCCATGGTGTCGGCAAGCCCGTGTGCAGTGGTGGCGATCTCCCGCGTCGTTGCGGACACCTCGTTCGACGATGCCGCCTGCTGCACCACCGTCGCCTCGAGGCCCACTGCGGATGCGGCGATGCTGTCGGTCGATTCCAGCACAAGCCGTGTGGAGTGCTGCACCTGCTTGATCAGTGTGTGCAGCGTCTGTGTCATCAGCGTCACTGCATGGAACAGCCGGGCCGTTTCCGAGGGCATGCCCTCGAGTTCGGAGAGGTGGGCGAGGGCATCACCGTCGTGTGTGGCGGCATCGAGCTCCATCGCCGCGCGGCGGATGTCGCCATGCGCGATGTGTGTGGCAATGCTCGTCACACGCCCGAGCGGGCGGGTCACTCCGCGCCCGATGGTGAACACGAGGGCACAGGCGGTCAGAAGCGCGATCAGGCTGGCCAGCAGGGCCACAAGACGGCTGCTTCGATAATGGGCGATGCGCATGTCGAGAAGGATGGAAAGCTGGTGCAGCGCGGTTGCCTCCAGTGCCGCGCCGGCGGCAAGGGCTGCCGTCCCTGCATCTGTGGCGGTTGCGAGGGCCGAGCGAAGCTCCGTGGTGCTGCCCAGGTGCGCAAGGGCGTCGGTGAAACCGGTCGCCTGGTGGGCGTAGGTCAGCATCACTCCGGGAAGCTCGGACTGGAGCGTCGGGCTGATGCCATAGTAGGAGCTGTCGGAGGCGATCGCGTCACGGACCGTGGTTTGCACCACCTTGATGTGCCGCGTGGAAAGCTCGTCCGCCATCATTGCCAGACGGATGCGCATCGCTGTCGTGTCTCCACCCGGGCTGCCGGTGGCGAGGATGTCGCCCATGAGGGCGTGCACGCGCAACAGGCCGTCAGGCATCTGACGCAGGGCGGTCTCCATGAGAAGATGCGAGTCCAGATCGGGGTCGTGAATGAGGCCGGTCCGGTGACAGATGGTCTCCAGAAGGATGCGCAGGCGGTCCACGATGCGCTGGTGTGCAGCTGCACAGTCCTCCGGCGTCATGCCCTGCCATCCGGAGACAAGCGCCCGCCAGTCGCTGGCGAGTGCTGCGGCGTCCGTGCCAGCATTCCCGCCGGCATCGGGTGCCAACCCGCCCATCGTCCGCACAAGATCTTCGAAGGCGTGCGACGCATCGGCCGCGATGGCGGCGGGGGCCCCGGATCCCGTCGGCTGCCCGCTCAGGGAGGCGACAGTGCTTCGCCCATGGGACGGGACAAGTGTCAGGAGCCGCACCAGAGGGTTCAGCACCACCACGCCGTCCTTCTCCACGCGCGCCGTGTCGATGATGTCGCTGAATCCGGAGACCATGAAGGCGAGGAGCACGGCGATCGGGAGGATGAATGTCGCGCTGCTGATGAGCAGCTTGTGCGCGAGCTTCAGACGCATCATGGGATTGCGTGGCACGACAAGGGATTTCCTGCTGGACATGGGCGGCTCGCGGTGTGCTGTGTCAGGAGCTGAGTTTGAATCGCTGGATTTCCGTCTGCAGTCCCTGCACCGCCTGATTCAACTGCTCCGTTGCGCGCTTGAATTCGGACAGGGATTCCTTGTTCTGATCAGCGGCATGGGAGAGCTGACTCATGGCCTCGCTGATCTGCCGCGTTCCGACGAGCTGCGCGCTCATGCCCTCTCCGGCCATCGTGAACACGGGCTCCAGGCCCCGCACCCGGTCGATGATCGCCGCAAGCCCCTCGCCGATCTCCGCCACACGCCCCACGCTTGTCCGAACCTCCTCCGAGAACTTGTCCATCTCCATGACTCCGGAGGAGACGGAGGACTGCATGTCACGCACCATGCGGTCGATGTCCTCCGTGGCGATGGCCGTCTGATCGGCAAGGCGGCTGATCTCGCGTGCCACCACGGAGAAGCCCCGGCCGTATTCACCCGCCTTCTCGGCCTCAATGGCGGCGTTGAGCGAGAGGAGATTCGTCTGCTCCGAGATCTTGTTGATCGTCGTGACCACGCTCGAGATCTTGTTCGCGCGCTCGTTGATCACTCCGAGCTTCGAGGAGATGGATCCGGTCGAGTCCATGAGGCCCGTCATCGCCGTCTCCATGGAGCGGAGTTTGTCACGCCCCATCTCGGTGGAGACCACGGTGTCCGACACCGTGTCCCCCACATCCGCCATCGTCCGCGCCATGCGCTCCGTGGTGGAGGCGATCTCCCGTGTCGTGGCCGACACCTCGCGTGTGGAGGCGGCCTGTTCGGCCACCGTGGCCTCGAGCTGCCGCGCCGACGCGGAGATCTCCGTCGTCGATGTGCTCACCTGGATGCCCGAGCGCTGCACCTGCCCGATGAGCGAGTCCAGGTTCACCGCCATCGTGTGGAAGGAATCCACGAGATCCGACAGCTCATCCACATCCTGCACCAGCGTCGCGGCGTTCCGCTTGGCCGCCACCCGCCCCGACATGCTCGCCAGGTCGTTCTTGACGGAGTTCACATCACCGGCGGCGATGAGCCCGGCCAGTCGGTTGATCGCGCTCAACGGCCGCGTGATTCTCCCCGCCATCACGATGCCGATCATCAACGACAGGACCACGATGATGAGCGCCCCGACAACGAGCTTCACCAGGAGGCCGTCGACGGCGGTGTTGATCTCGTACTTCGCCTGAAGAAAATCGTCCTCATACATCCCGGCGGAGATCATCCAATCCCAGGGCTCGAAGTAGATGTTCGCCACAATCTTGGTGCGTGCCACATTGTCACCGGGATTCTTCCACGGAAAGCGTTCGAACACCACCTCGCCCGCGGGCCGGCTCAGCACGTTTCGGATGTGATCCTGGACGAACGGCTTTCCGTCCGCATCCTTTGTCTCCCACACCACCTCGCCATCCCGCTTGCCGTCCTTCGAGATGAAATACCGGCCGCGGTTGTCGCCCTTCGCTCCCAGCACCGCAACGTAGCCGGTGGATCCCACCCTGATGTCCATGATCGATCGGCGCAGGGCTTCGAGCGCCTCCACCTTCTGCCCCACACCCAGCATGCCGACAGTCCTGCCCGTGCCATCAGTGAGCGGTGTATACTCGGTGAGATACCAGCTCCCAAGCACAAGCGACATGCCGGAGTAGTTCCGCCCCTGCAACACATGCGCGATGATCGTGTTCGCGGCGCCGTCGGGATTGATCGCCGGCAGATAGGTCCCCGCCGCCGTTGGCCGGCCATCCCCGGCCACATTCGTCAGCACGCGCAGCATGTCCCCCGAGTCGTCCATCCGTTGGAACACGCTCCATGTGCCGTCCCTGAGGAATTTCATCCGCTCCGTGAACCCGGGGTTGCTGTTCACCCCCGGCGCATCGGTCAGCCAGCTCGTGCCCGCCATCAATCGCGGCAGCGTGAGCTCCCTCGATTCCCTGTTGAACTGATTCACCACGGTCCAGCGCGCCGATCCGGAGAGCGTCACCGGACCAAGACGCGTCACTGCCTCGCGCGCCAGAACGATGTCGCGCTTCAGCTTGGATTTCAGCAACAGATCGGTCACCGAACACATCCCCACCACATCCTTCGCCACCTGCGACAGATTCTGGCGGGCCAGGACGATGAGCTGATCCTCCGCCGTCACCGCCACCGAGCCCTGGAACTGCACAGTGAGAAGGAACATGACAAGGCCGGGAAGGATCGCCGCGAGGACGGCGAGCCCGATGATTTTCCGCTTGACCGTCAGGCGCAGCAGGGTTTTCATGGAGGGTCTGCAGGGATGTTCGTGAACGTTGAGACGTCGGTTCGGAGCCCCGCCCCCGGCGATCGTCCGATACGTGGAACCTAGCGATTTGCGCCCTTTTAATCAATGTCGCCGAACCCTGGCACGCTGCTGCATGGGGCGGTTCCTGCATGATGCCGCCTCATCCACCCGGCGGAAACGCAGAGCGCCGGGATCATGTGACCCCGGCGCCCGTGCATTGGTCATCGTAGGAGTGGTGACCGGAATGTGCCTGCGTCAGTTGGTGAGATGCTTGTCGATCGCCTGCTTCAGCATTGCCTTGGGAACGGCGCCGACCACCGTGTCGACCACCTGTCCGTTTTGGAAGAAGCCGATTGTCGGAATGCCGCGGATGCCATAGCGCGTCGATGTGGCAAAGTTCTCATCGGTGTTCAGCTTCACGAATTTGACGTTGCCGGCGTATTCACCGGCCAGCTCCTCGATGATCGGCGCAATCATGCGGCAGGGACCGCACCAGGGTGCCCAGAAATCGACGATCGTAAGCTGCGTGGATTTGATGACTTCCTGATCGAAATCGGCATCGGTGACGTTGGAGGGGTGCATGGTGTTCCTTCTGCTATGGGTGATGAATGATGGTCGTTGCTGGATGATGATGGGGATCATTGCCCGAATTGCGAGGCGAGGATCATGCCCATGACGGCGAAATAGGGGACGGCAATCCGTGGGTTGCACATCAGGGGACAGGCCGCACCGTTGAACCTGCTGCTGAAGCGGCTCACGACAAATCCGACTGCGCCTCCGATGAGTGCGCCTGCCGCGCCTGCGAGGATCATGCCGCCGCCTCGTCCACGATCGTGCGGAGAATCGACTCCACATCCGCCGGGATGGAACCAAGGTCCACGGTCGGCATCATGACCGACATGGCCGTGGGCCGCATCAACGATATCACCCGCGCGCCGTCCTCGTCATACACGACGATGGGGCAGGGGAGCATCATGCCCACCGCCTTCTCCCGTGTCAGCACGGAATGGGCATAGCTGGCATTGCACACCTCGATGATGGAGTAGGGACCCAGGGAGAACCCCCTCTCGGCCAGTGTCGCCTGAACATTGTGGACGTGAAGCGTCCGAAAACCATGCTTCTGTGCCGTCGTCTGAAGGTCCTGCACAAGCGTGTCGAAGTCCTTTGAGCTTGTGATCCGGTATTCCAATGCTGCCATGTCCATGGTGACCTCGTGGTTCCTTTCTGAAGGAGGCGGTTCCATTCCGCCGTTGTCACCCATGAGATGCAGCAGGTGGGCAAAGGATTCGCAGGCCTGTTCCCTCCATCAGGCCCGGTTGCGGGGATTCACTTCCGGATGCCGAGGGCCTGGAGAAGTTCTGTCTTGGCGGCTTCAGGGAAGGTCGGCGAAGCGGCACGATAGAGGGCGATCATCGCATCGATGGAATCGCAGTACTGGGTGCAATTCGCACAATGGGCCAGATGATCCCGCACCGCGCGGCAGCGGTCCGAGGAGACGTCCTCCCCGAAATGCATGCAGATGAACTTCTGGACGTCTTCACAGTCGATGCGCTTGGTGTCGCTCATGGTACCTCCGAAAATAACGGTGTCAGTTCATTGCGCAGAAAGGCGCGCGCTCGATGCAGGCGGGATTTGACCGCGGCGATGGTCAGGCCCGTGACGCCCGCCACCTCCTCGGTCGAAAGCTCCTGGATGTCCCGGAGCACAAACACCAGGCGGTAGTCCGGAGGAAGCTTCGCAATTGCGGCGTCGATGTGCGCGCGTGTGTCCTCACGCTCGAGCAGGGCGTGGGGATCGCTGCCCCATTCCGCCACGGCAGCCTCGGCAACGGGTGACTCCTCGTTGTCAATGGAGACCATGCGGTCGGATTTCGAGGAACGCGCCAGCATGAGGCAGTGGTTGGAGACGATGGTGTACAACCATGTGGAAAACTTCGACCGGTTGTCGAACTGGTCAAGTTTGCGAAGCACGCTCAACAGGGTCTCCTGTGTCGTATGCTCGGCCCGGTCCTGGTCGCGGCACACGTTCCACGCGAACTTGAAAACGACGGGGGCATATTCCTCGACCAGTGTTTCCAATGCCTTCGTGTCTCCTTGCTTCGCCAGTTCAATGATGTCTGCTTCGTTGTCGATGCTCATGGTATGGGATGCAGATGGGGTGGATGAGGATTCAGTGTGTGGCGCTGCGTCGTCGTGCCTGTGCCAAGTCCGCAGGGGGTACCGCGGGCTCAGGGGAAGTCCAGCTCACGTCCATGCTGCCGCAGCCAGCGGCGGTGCACCGCGGTGTGCGGATCATGCCGCTGGACAATGGCCCAGAATGCCGGTGAATGGTTCAGCTCGCTCAGATGAGCGAGTTCGTGGATGATGATGTGATCGATCACGCCGACGGGCATCATCATCAGGCGCAGACTGAAGTTCAGGTTGCCCCGCGCGGAACAGCTGCCCCAGCGGGTCCGCTGGTTGCGGATGGTGATCCTGTTCACGTGCACACCCATCGACGCAGCCTGCTCGTGGATGCGCGGGGGGAGATGGCGCAGCGCCTTCGCGGCATACCATTGCCGGAAGAGATCGGCCAGCACATCAAGCTCGGCGGTGCTGTCGAGCCCCTCGGGAATCTCCGCATCAAAGCCTGCCTCGCTCCATTGGATGCCGTGATTCACTCCCGCACGACGAATGTGCACGTTGTACCGTTCGCCGAGAAACAGCGCGGTGAAGGCGCCACTGCCCACCGCCGTGCGGCGCGATGCCGAAGACTCGGCCCGGCGCTCCCTCTCGCGGATGATCCAGTCTGCATGCTCGCGCAACACCTGCGTCACCTCGCGCCTGGGGTAACGCCAGGGTGTCGAGACCCGCACCACGCCGTCATCCTGCAACGACAGCCGCAGAGTGCGCTGACGCTTGTGCCGGACGACGAGGTAGTCGATGCTCACGTCGCCGAGTCGGATCTCACCCCGTTCCATCCGCACCTGTCGCTGTGTTCGTCATCGTGTCGGTCATTTCACCAGGACCATCCGCTTCAGCAGCGTCACAGCCCCCGAGCGGAGGACGGAGAAGTATGTGCCTCCTGCCAGACCGTCGGCGCGGAACTTCGTCTGATGCATGCCGGGGGATCGCAGCCCCGATTCCAGCACGCGCACCATGCGCCCGTAGATGTCGTACACCTCGAGCGTGATGAACTGCGGGGAGAGCCCGGGGATGAACCACCCGACCATCGTCTCCGGATTGAACGGGTTTGGTGTGTTCTGGAAGAGCTGGAAGCTTCCGGTGGCGTCGAGGCCGGTGATGCAGTCCCCGGTCGTCCAGATGTCACCGTTCTTCGTTGCCACATCGGCGGTGTCGGTCACCGATGCCGAGGTGAAGATGAGGTCCGAATGCTTGATGCCGAAGGGGGCACCCGTCCCGTCGCCCGAGATGACCCGCATCGACAGAAACAGCAGGATCCCGTCCTGCATGATGGAGGAGGCGGAGCTTCCACGCAGTGCCATCTCCCCGGGTGTTGTGACACGCACGTCGACCAGCGGCCAGGTGGAGGTGAGCGTGCCGTCGGTGATCACGCCCGTCGGTTCCACCACCGTGTGATCGTAGCGGACGGCTGCATTGAAGGATCGAAGCGGCACATGGTCCGGGTTTGCAAGTGAGAGGGGGATGTGGACGGTCTGGCCCACGCGCGCCACTGTGCCCACCGGGAGGGCGAGAATCACCAGCCGATGGATCGGATCGACGATTGTCGTCGTCTGGCATTGCTGCTCCGGCAGCTCGGCGCAGTTGACAAAGACGAGAAAGGATGCCGACAAGGGGGAGAAGGACTCCCGCGGGACAATCGTCCAGCTCACCGCTGAGCGCAGTCCTGGTGTCAGCGTGCCGGGAAGCAGCTTCGTCAGGGAATCGCTGGCGGCGAGATCCACACCCGCGGGGAGCCGCAGGGTTGCCGACACGCCATGGAGGGGAAGCGATCCGCTGTTGCGCATCTCCACCGTGAAGGTGAACGGCGACGGGCTCAGCCCCACCTCGGCGTTGACAAAGATGATGCGCTCCGGCGATGCGCATGCGATGTCCAGGTGTGCGGAATCCTGCGGCCATGGCATGAGCACCACGGTGCGCTCGCAGCTCGACAGCCTGCCGCCGGCGAAGTACTGGATCCGGAGCAGGGCTGGACGCGGTTTCGTCGATGTGTCGGCGATGGCATTGAGCCGCCATTCAAGGTCGGCGCTGGCACCCGCAGCCAGTGAGGGCACGATCTTCTCTCTCGCCTCCCCGGGCGCCGTCTCGAAATCACGCGGGAGGATCACGCCCGCCCGGATCGTGTCCATCGCCACCGTCGTCGGATTGGTGATGGACGTGTGCAGGATGATCGGATTCGGGTAGCCCTTGATCGCTGGCTCGTAGTACACGGTGTCCACGGTGCCGCACGTCGTGCGGATCGCCGCCTCGTCGAGGCGGGGCAGGGGCAGCTTCACGCAGCAGAACAGATCCTGCTGTCGGAGAGCGGAGATGCGCATGCACACGTTGATCGTGTCGCCCGCATACGCCGTCCGCGGTGCGAGGGCCCAGGTGAACACCGCAGCGCCGATGAAGGGATCGATGTGGGAGACGGCCTTGTCCGCCCGCTCCGTGGGAGTGAGCGGGGTGCGTGCGTCGTCGAGCATCATCGCGTGCACCTCGTAGGCCGCAGCGTCACCAATGTTGCGCACCACGAGGCGCACCACCACCGTGTCGGGCGAGAACCGGCTGCCCGTTGATGTGATCGTGCCGACGAGCGAGCACTGCGGGGCGATGTCGGCACGCCGCTCGCGGGGGATGCGGATCAGCGCGCCACAGGGAGCGACCGCGTCTGCGATCATGCCGCGGTGGCGCACGGTGGAACGGATCGTGTCGACCCGCGTCACACTGCGGGGGATGGCGTTCAGCATCCACGACGCCCTGGCGGTGTCGCCCGGCGACAGGCTCTGCGGGGTCATCATCTTCACCGGCTGCTCACCAGTGACGATCTCCATGTTCGGCGGCAGGAGCACCTCGGCCGACACGCTGTCCATGCGCGTCGACCCAGCGTTCACTGCGGTGAGCGTGTATTCGAAGGGTCCCGGCTCGTACTTCACCGCGTAGTCGTCGTAGATGAGCGAATCCGGGGCCGTGCAGGAAAGCACGAGCAACGGGCGTGGCACCGCCTCGATCCAGATGATCTTCTCGCACACCACCGCGCCGCCGTTGTCCGCGTACACGGTGACACGCACTGTGTCGTATCGCGCCACATCACGCGGGCTGATGCGCAGCCGGAAGGTGCCGTCCACGTTCACACCGGGTGTGAGGGAGTCGGCGAGCACCTTCAGTGGCGAATCCGTGCTGTCGATGGAGACGTCCGCTCCCTGGATGAGCGCCGCGGTGATGCGCTTCGCCACGCTGTTCCCCACATTCGTCACCGTCACCCGCATCACCGCCGGATGCGGCGTGTATGTTCCGCCGATGTGGCGGATCGTGTCGGGACCATCGAGCGAGCAGGCAAGTGTCGGGATCGCGCTCTTGATCACGAAACGTGCGGGAATGCAGCACTGCGCCCCCGTGAAATTGTTCGCCGACACGGCGATGCAGATCACCCCCTCCTGCGATTCGTTCAGACGCCCCGCGTCCAGCTTCCACGACACACGTGTGCTGTCGAATGGACCGATCGTCGAGTTCCCCGGGTACTTCGTCTCACTCTCGCCCGAAGCCAGCGTCAGGAACGGCGGCAGGGTGATGCGCGCCCACACACCCTCCATCGGGAACCCCGTGCTGTTCTTCACCATGGAACCGATGTCAAACGAGGTGCTGTCAAACGCCTCCGCCTCCTCGTCATACACCACCATCACCGGTTCACCACATTCCATCGTCGCACGCACCGGCGAGGATTCCACGTATGTCTCCTGGCAGCACCAGGCAGTGTCGCCGTTGGCCGTGATCATCGCGCAGAAACGCACCGTGCCTGCCACCGGACGTTCGAGCACCGTCACCATCCATGTCACCTCCGCCGTGTCCGCCCGCGTGATGTACGAAGGGGAGGGAACAACGGTGCCCGACGATCCGAATGCCAGTCGGAAGCCGTTCGGCATCGTGATCGTCGCCTTCACGTTCTTCGCCGCCATGGGCGATCCGTTGGCGATGCGGACCGTCACCGGGAAGGTCGCGGGATCGTACCGTTTGGCCACGGAATCCCAGCGGATGAAGGACGGGATCGTGCACCACACCTGGAGCTTGGGCAGAGCAGGCGTCACCTTCACATCGGAACAGCAGACCACCGTGTTGCCGCTGTCGGCCGACACCTCGATGCAGACCCGCAGTGTCTTGGCCGAATCCGTCGGCAGCACCTTGAACCAGAGCGTCACCGTGGCCGAGGAGTTCGGCCGTATCGAGTCGCCCGCAATGAGGAAATCCACCGGGCTGCTCAGCAGCTCCAGACCGTAGGGCACGGCGACCCGGACCCGCGTCTTCTTCGATGTCACCTTGGAGTAGTTCGTGATCGTGGTGGTGAGGGACACCGCCTCGGGTTGGTACGCGGACGTCTCCCTGTTCCACTGCGTTGTCACCGTCTGATTGCAGTTGATGCGGAGCTTGGCACGCGGGATGATCCGCGCCCCCGTGCCCCGCACCTTCAGCGCCAGGCAGGTGTCGGTCTGCTTGCTTGCATCGGTGATGGTGAACCAGACCACGCTGTCCTTGTCCATCACGGGGGCATGCCCCTTGATGATCATGAGCGTGCGCGATCCCGTCAGAACCTGGTCGCCGTCCATCTGGACGGTCAGCACATTGCCGTTGGGGGCGATGTTCGTCGCAAAGAGCTCGCTGTACAGACCCGTGGTCGAGGTGCTGTCGTAGTAGAGCGGTGTCGGCACGGTGATGGTGAAGCGGAGCTGCTTGATCGGTGCCGGCTTCGAACGTGCGGAGATCTTCACGGGCACCTCGAAGGCGCCGCCGGAGTAGACCGACACGCTGTCCATGGTGATGTCGAGCGTCGAGAGGTTGGGATCCACCGGCATGGTGTACTTCCCGGTTGCGGACAGTCCGCCGCAGGCATCCGTGGTGATCGTCACCGTCCGCTCAGATCCATCTGGGCATTCCGTGAGGTATTCGATCACGCATTCGTTCTTGCCCTCCGTGAAGATGGAGGCCATTGCATTGAAGATGTCGACGATCTGCTCGGGGGAGGTGATCTCGAAGTACTGCCCGCCCGTCTGTGCCGCCAGCATCTGAAGTTGGTACAAATATCGTCGGTCACCATATCCGATGCCGATGCAGAACACCGGGATGCCCTCCTTCTTGGCGTAGGCGATGACGTCGGCCAGATCGTAGTTGCGGCTGGAGTTGTCGCCGCCGTCGCTCAGGACCAGGACGAACTTCTTGGCATTCCGCCCCCTGCCCACCACCTGGTCGATCGCCAGCGCGACGGCATCCCACAGGGCGGTGTTGTCCCGCGCCATGAGGGAGTTGATGGCACTGTGCAGCAGCGGCTTGGACGTCGTCATCGACTGGTCGAGCGAGGGCGTGCGATTGAAGGACACGATCGCCGCCTCATCCTCGCCGTTGGAATAGGACTGAAGGAGATCCACGAAGTCATTTGCCCCCTCACGCACCTTCACAATGCTTGTGCCCGCCATGCTTCCCGAGGCATCGAGGCACAGGGCCACGGAGAACGGAAGCATCTCCGTTGGGCAGCTGATGGTGAAATTCCGGTTGATCTCCCCGTCACGGACGTTCACCACGAAGTTCTGGAGGTTGCCCTGGGATACACCATTGCAATACAGCCGTACATAGACCCGGACCTTGGGATAGTTCGATGCATCGATGCGCAGGATGCGGAGCTCGTTGCCGATCTGCGCCATGGCCTGGAAGCCGAGCACGAGAAACAGAATCGGGAGGAGAAGACGTATGCGGGCGTTCATGGCAGCTCTCCGGGTTATCTCCAGGGCGTGAAACCGTCCCTGCCGAAATGACTGATGATGCGTGATCGCGCCGGTGGCGCGTCGTCGGCGATGGTGTATGCCCGCCGTGCCCACGCGGCGAGGTCGTTGAGGGGTTTGCCGGCGGCTGCATGCAGCTCACAGAGGGCGTCACCCTCCTCCACCGCGTCGCCGACCTTCTTCCGAAGCAGGATGCCCGCCGAGGGCTCGATGACATCCGTGATGGCCTTCCGTCCTCCTCCCAGCTCGATCGCCAGCACCCCCATCGCGTGCGCATCGATCGCTTCCACAATCCCGCTCCGTGGCGCGCCGACATCGCGGATGTGGTCGGCAATGCCATGCCGCATCGTCTCCTCGATGTACGCCGTGTCGCCATGCTGCGCGGCGACAAGTTGCACGAATTTCTCATACGCCCGCCCGCTGGCCACGGCCTCGTGCGACATCGCGATGCCTTCGTCCAACGTCGCCGCGGCCCCTCCCTGCACCAGCATCTCCCCGGCCAGCACATGCGTCACCTCCATGAGGTCCGGCGTCGGGCGGCCCTGCAGGCAGTCCACCACCTCCACCACCTCCAGCCAGTTGCCCACCGCCACGCCCAACGGTTCGTTCATGTCGGTGATGAACCCGGTGGTCGGCAGGCCGAATGTGGTGCCGATCTGCACGAGCAATTGTGCCAGGGCTCGCGCCTCGGTCTCCGTCTCCATGAACGCCCCCCGGCCGCATTTCACGTCCAGCACCAGGGCGTCGGCCCCACCGGCGATCTTCTTGCTCATGATCGAGGCACCGATCATCGGCAGGATGGGGACGGTCGCCGTCACATCGCGCAGCGCGTAGATGCGCTTGTCCAGAGGGACGATGTCGTTGGTCTGGCCGATGAGCGTCGTCCCGACAGCGGCGAGCTGCCCGCGAAAGGATGCCTCGTCCGGTGTTGCCACAAACCCGGGGATCGATTCCAGCTTGTCAAGCGTGCCCCCGGTGTGCCCCAGGCTGCGGCCGGTGATCATCGGAACGGCGATGCCGCACGATGCGACGATCGGCCCGAGCATCAGGGATGTCTTGTCGCCCACGCCGCCCGTGGAGTGTTTGTCCACCTTCCGTGCGGTGATCGATGAGAGGTCGATGCGCGCCCCGCTGTTCAGGTAGAGATCCGTCAGTGCAATGATCTCCTCGAAGGTCATGCCGCGGAAGAACACGGCCATCAGCAGTGCCGACATCTGATACTCGTGCACCGTCCCGTCGAGATAGGCGTGGAAGAACTCACGGAGCTCATCGCTCGTCAGCTCGTGACCGTCACGCTTCTTCCGGATGATCTCCTGGGGAATCATCTACTCCTCGTCATGCCGCTGTCGGAAATAGTCCATCGTCTCACGAAGCCCGTCCTCGATCCGGACTTCGGGAGCCCAGCCCAGGATGCGGGTGATCTTCTCGTGTGTGCAGACACTGCGCATCTGCTCGCCCGGCTTGGCCGGCCCGTGCCGCTCATCCTGCGGCGAACCGGCGGCAGTATTGAGATGCTGGAAGATGTCGTTGACGGTCGTCTCCACATTCGTGCACACGTTGAAGGTGTCCGTGCCGGTCATGCCCAGGGCGAGCACGTTGGCCCGCACCACGTCGCGGACGTTCACATAGTCCCGCGTCTGCAGTCCATCCCCGTTGATGACGCATGGATCGCCGTCGAGCAACCGCTTGCAGAAGATCGCCACCACACCGGCCTCACCGTGCGGATTCTGCCGCGGTCCGTACACGTTCGTGTAACGCAGCACCGTGTACGTGAGCTTCTTCTCGATGTGGAAGTAGTTGAGGTATTTCTCCACGGTCAGCTTCGTGATGCCGTAGGGGGAACAGGGGGAGGTGGGATGAAACTCGTCGGCGGGGAAATATTCCTGCTCTCCGTAGATCGCTCCACCGGTGGAGGCGAAGATCATGCGGGAGACGCCATGCCGGATGCCGGCCTCGATCACGTTGATCGAACCAAGCACGTTGACCATGAGGTCGTAGCGGGGATCCTCCACCGACCGCCGCACATCGATCTGCGCGGCGTGATGATTGATGACATCGATGTGATGCGTTCGGAGGATGTCGGCAAGGCCGTCGTCGCGGATGTCCATCTGGTAGAACGGCACGCCGCGGGGCACATTCTCCAGGGCCCCCGTCGAGAGATTGTCGACAATGACCACCTCGTGCCCGAGTTCCAGATACGCGTCGGCGATGTTCGAGCCGATGAATCCTGCGCCGCCGGTGATGAGAATATTCATGGATTCTGCTTCGTTTTGGTACAACACTGGAAAAATGAATCTACGAAACTCTCCGCTCAATGTGAAGGCGGTGCGGCCAGTTCCGCTGCCGCCCGGGCGAACACCGCATCAAGCATCCCCTCGGTCAGGCGTCCGGTGAAGGTGTTCTGCTGGCTGGGATGATACGACCCGAGGATCAGGATGCCACTCGATGTCCGGCATTCCACACCATGCCCGAAGGCCGGCGGGCGGCCGATGGCCTCCCGCACCTGCCGGCAGACCTGGGTGTGGGCGATTCCGCCGAGGGCCACAACCACACGCAGCCGACGCATCATCGTGAGCTCCTCCCGGAGAAAGGGCACGCAATTGGCGATCTCCGCCGCCGTGAGGGTGTTGCCCGGCGGAGCGCAATGCGCCACAGCCGTGATGCGGCAGTCCTTGAGCTCCATGCCATCGGTGCGTGCCGTCGACACCGGTGAGCTGCTGAACCCCGCGCGATGCAGCGCCCGGAAGAGCCAGTCGCCCGAGGCGTCCCCTGTGAAAAGCCTCCCGGTCCTGTTGGCCCCGTGTGCCCCGGGTGCCAACCCCACCACCAGGAGCCGCGCGTCGAGGGGGCCGAAGGAGGGCACCGGGCGCCCCCAGTACTCCTCATGAGCATGCCGCCGCACCCTGGTGCGCGCCACCTCGGCGCACCACCCAATGAGTCGGTCGCATTTCGTGCAGGTGATGATCGCTGTATCCATGCCGCCTCCATTCCGTCCAGACAGTGGGGCTCGATTCCGGGTTACCTGGTCGCCCCCGGCTGGGTGTAAAATATTGCGCCGCAGCGAATGTCCATATTTTGGTATTTTCGAAACGATGTGCCGGTGTCGCATCGGCAGTGCGCCGATGCCGCCCTCGCCGGCCGTGCAAAGAGCGCGATTCCATGACCGTTCCCACCACACCACGCCATTCCCCCACCATCCCCGGGGCCCCCAGCCTCGCCGTCCGTCTGTGCACACTCTGCGTGCTCCTGCTGGCGGCCTGCGCCGATCCTCCCGGACCACAGTCCCGCCTGCGCTTCTGCGAGGACTTCAACGACAGGATGCAGGCGGTGGGTGAGGACACCGTGTTCTCCACCGGCTTCCTGTCCCTCGTTGTCGAGGCGGACCGACCCCTTGATGCCGACCAGTTCGCCATCCGCATCTTCCGTGTCACCGACCATGGGAACGATCCCTACGGCGATGAGGCGCATGTGGCCATCACCCGCTTCGAATCCGTCTTCCGTCTGCAGGGCATCCTGTCCTTCGCCGACACGGGCTGCTACGATGTGCGCGTCGCCACGCCCGACAGCAGGTTCATCACCCACGGCCGACTCCGCATCGTGCCGGGCCGCGGCGGCACTCCATGAAGGCACAGCTCAAGCGCCTCGGGTCCGACAGCGCCGTCTATGGGATCAGCACCATCCTCGGGCGCTTCCTGAATTTCATCCTTGTCCCGTTCTACACGAACTTCCTGCCTGCATCGGATTACGGCGTCGTGGCTGCGGTGTATTCCTACATCGCCTTCATGAACATCGTGTTCACCTTCGGTCTGGAACCCGCCTTCATGCGCTTCCATGCCGACACCCCGCCCGAACGCAGGCGGATCCTGTTCAGCACACCGTTCTGGTCCATCACCATCATCGCCGTCGCCTCGGCCGCCCTGCTGTCCGCCTTCCCCACAGCCCTGTCGTCCGCCCTTCTCATTCCGCTCCAGTGGAGCGTCATCATCCCCATGGCCGCGGCCACCATCGCAATCGATGCCATCAACGTCATCCCCTTCGCGCTTCTCCGCATGGACCGTCGAGCGAAGTACTTCGCCTCGGTGCGCTCCGTCTCCATCGTCATCAATGTCACTCTCAACGTGCTGTTCGTGGCCGTGCTGCGCATGTCCATTGAGGCCATCTTCCTCGCGGGCCTCATCTCATCGCTCGCCTCCACGCTGCTGCTCGTCCCGGTCATCCTCCGCCAGATCCGCCCCGCCATCGAGCGATCTCTCCTCCGCGCACTTCTCGCCTACGGCCTCCCCACCGTGCCCTCGGGCCTCGCCGCAATGGCCGTGCAGGTGGTCGACCGTCCCCTCATGCAGATGCTCTCCGACAACGCCACCGCGGGCATCTACCAAGCCAACTACAAGCTTGGCATCTTCATGATGCTCATCGTGTCCATGTTCCAGTATGCCTGGCAGCCCTTCTACCTCGGGATCGCGTCGGAGGAGAACGCCCCGCGGATCTTCTCCCGCGTGCTCACGTATTTCGCCCTCGTCGGCGTCACCGTCACGCTCATCGTGTCCTTTTTCATCGACGACCTCATCCGCGTCGAGCTTTTCCACCATCGGACCCTCATCGGCCGGGAGTACTGGTCCGGCGTGGGCATCGTCCCGATTGTGCTGCTGGCCTATCTCTGGCTGGGGATGAGCATGATCATCGAGGCGGGGCTGCTGATCCGGAAGAAGACCGGGCGGCTTCCTCTTGTCACGGGCCTGGCAGCCGTGGTGAACATCGCGGTCAACATCATCTTCATCCCGCGCCACGGCATCTACGGTGGCGCCTTCGCCACCCTCGCCGCCTACGTGGTGATGGCCGTGATGTATTACATCTTCACGCAACGCGTCTACCCGGTCCGGTATGAATTCGGCCGCCTCGCACGCCTCTTTGGCGCGGCCATCGTCGTCGTTGTGCTCTGGTACACCATCCCCACCCCCGGCATCGGAGCAATGCTGTGGAAGTGCCTTCTGCTTGTCGGCTATGCCGTCCTTCTGGTGATGTTTCGTTTCTTCGAGCCGCGGGAAATGCAGGAAATCCGCGCGCTGCTCAGCCGCTTCCGCCGCTGACATCCACGGGCGGTACGCGGATCAGGACGCGGATCCGCCTGTCGCAGCACGCTCCGCTGCGCGGCGTCGAGCCATGTCCGGAAGCCGCCACCAGGGGACGCGCGGCGCCTCGTGATGCTCCAGGTGATACCCGAAGTGGTAGCATGTCACAAAGGACAGCCAGGGCCGGAACCCGCTGGTCGTGCTCCGGTGGATGGAATCGTACCCTGCTGCCGGTTCGCGGTGGGGGAGAAAGGTGCCGAAGAGGAACAACTGGATGGTGCTCACCAGTGCCGGGGCGACCCAGAACACCAGCAGTGTCGCATCCGGAATGCCGGCGACGTGTCTCAGGAGGTTGTACAGGAGCGCCATGGCCACGATCTGCCTCCACGTGATGTAGTGCCGGAGGAAGCGCAGGTACCATCGCCAGAATCCCGCGTGCACGCCGTCATGGTAGTCCGGATCCTGTGCTGATGCCGGAAAACGGTGGTGATCACGGTGGGCCGCTGCCAGCGGCGCGAAGGGAAACATGGCGTAGAGCCGGGTACACAGCCACCCGATGGTCGTGTTGACCAGCCTGCTCTGTGGAGCGATGCCTCCATGCATGGCATCATGCGCGGTGATGAAGAGTCCCGTGTGGAGAAAGGTGATGATGAAAGGCAGGAACATTGCTTCCACGCGCCATGGGTCAGGAAGAAGAAACCCGGTGAGCACGGCGGCAACCCAGAGCACGATGATCACACACGCCCGGATCACACCTCCAATCCGGTAGGGGGTATGATGGAAATCCTGGATGTCGGGACTCATGCGCTCCGCTGCACGTCGTCAGAATGCTGAACCGAAGGAGAGCGCCACATAGAAGCCGTTGGCATTGGACATTGTACCCTGCTCCACACTCTGGATGCCCGATGGCAGGGGGATGATGTAGTACCGCACGTTCAGGCCCAGGACCGCCGAGCGATCGAAACCAAAATTCGCGCCCGCACCGAGAAAGCCTCCGTACGTGAACTCGAAATGCCCCTTGCCGAAATCGCTGAAGAAGTCTGTGCTGTAGGGGGTGATGAAGAGAGCCACCGGTCCGCCACCGATGTTGACGAAGGGTCGGAAGTTGTCGGCGATCTCGTCTTGGAACAGCCGGTATTCCACGCTGACAAAAAGCGGCAGGCGATGCACGCGGTTGATCTTGCCGTGGGCGTACTGCTCGCCCCAGTAGGTGTAGAAGTCCTTCTGCCGCGGGTCCTTCGCTTCGGAGAAGGAGAGGGAGGCGGTGAGGTTGACGCCCTCAGACAGCGAGCGGCGGTAGAAGACTCCGAGGCCGAAGCCGTCTGTGCCGATCATCGCATCCACGCCCCACGCATGGACGCGGGGTCGGAGGCTTTCCTCGCTCACGGGTGCGTCCTTCGAGCTTTTGGGGTCGGTGAAGATGATCCTCCCTCCGTCGTCCTGTGCGGCAAGCGGGGCGGCGGGTCCGGCAAGGAGGATGAGGGTGAGGCAGAGGGACGTGAGGATTCGTGCTGTCATGATGTCACTGTGGTTTTTTGCGGAATCTATCCACGGCCGAAGGCAATCGCAAGGAAAAACGCCGACACCATGCGGAGTCAGAACGGGGAGAGGCCATCGTCGCGTGAGCGTGGATCGTCGGGAAGGATCCCGTACATGTGTCGGTGGAGAAAGGCGCGAATGTCCCGCACCTCGGCCGAGGGGATGCGGTGAGCGGTGTCGTACTCGTGATAGTCGAGGTTGACGTCCATTTCGAGGAGCCGTGCGGCATCGGTGCGGGCAGTGTCGATGGGGATGACGTCGTCCCGCAGGCCATGGCCGATGAACACCGGCACGGTGCGGTTGGCGGCATTGCGTTCCGCTTCGAGCGTATCCGGATCGATCACGTAGCCCGAGAGTGCCACCACTCCTCCCAGGCGTCGTGGGTGGCGGAGGGCGACATGGAGGCTCATCGCCGCACCCTGGGAGAAGCCGACAAGGAAGATGTTCTCCGGCAGGACACCGTCCCGGATCTGTCCGTCGATCAGTGCCGTGATTTCCGCGTGGGCGGAAGCGATTTCCCGCGCGGGATCGCCGCCCTTCGTGAACCACGCGAACGCTCCGTGCAGCCGCTCGTCCTCGAACGGCGCAGAGGGGAGGATCCAGCGCGTGTGGAGGAACCCCATCTGGCGGACGAAGGGGAAGAAGGCATGCTTGTTCGCATTGCGGCCGTGCAGGCCGATCATCGCGAAGTCGACGCGCATCGCAGGATCGTCGGGATGGATGAGAACATCGAGCATGGTGGACGTGGCACCTCCAATGGTCGGACAAGGACACCCCACGAAGTTACGCAATCCCCGCCGGTCTCCAAGGGGGCTGCAGGATCCTGTCAGGACCTATAGGTCTTCTTAGACTTCTTAGAAGACCTATAGGTCCCCCCCTCCTGTTGCCGCTTGCCGTTCTTTGCTATTTTGCGGCTTCCCATCACGCCGCCTCCGCCCCGCGTTGGGAACCCACAGCGTCATTTCGTGCAGAAACAATACCACCGATCACAGAAGGAGTCCACCATCACCATGGCACAATCATTCGATGTCGTCGTCGTCGGAGCCGGCCCGGGAGGGTACGTCGCCGCCATTCGCGCCGCCCAGCTCGGCTTGAAAACCGCCTGCGTCGAGGCGAAACACCTCGGAGGCATCTGCCTCAACTGGGGCTGCATCCCCACAAAATCCCTCCTGAAAAATGCCGAGGCATGGGATACCGTCATGCACGCCCAGGACTATGGCATCTCCGTGGAGAACCCGACCTTCGATTTCTCCAAAGTGATCCAGCGCAGCCGCGGCATCGCCGATCGTATGTCCAAGGGTGTCGCCTTCCTCTTCAAAAAATACGGCGTCACCCACATCCAGGGCCATGGCCGCCTCCTCGACCAGGGGCGCCTCGGGGTGTTCGACAGGGAGGGGACGCAGCTCGATGAGATCTCCGCACCCCACATCATCCTCGCCACCGGCGCCCGCCCCCGCGCCATCCCCGGCACGCAGTTCGATGGGAAACGCGTCATCTCTTACTTCGAGGCCATGACTCTCGATCACGTCCCACAATCGCTCATCGTCCTCGGCGCAGGCGCCATCGGTGTCGAGTTCGCCTGGTTCTACAGCGTGTTCGGCGCCAAGGTCACCATCGTCGAGATGATGCCCAACCTCCTCCCGATCGAGGATGAGGAGGTCTCCAAGGAACTCGAACGCAGCTATCGCAAACGGAAGATCGCGGCGAAAACCTCCTCCAAGGTCGAATCCATCGAGGTGCTCGACGAGGGCGTCCGTGTCACGGTGTCCAACGACAAGGGCACGGAGGTGCTCGAGGCGGAACTGGCGCTCATGTCCGTGGGCATCCAGGGCAACGTCGAACACCTCGGGCTCGAAACGCTCGGCATCACCCTTGAGCGTGGCTATGTGAAGGTCGACGAGTTCTATCGCACCAATGTCCCGGGCGTCTACGCCATCGGCGATCTGGTCGGCCCTCCCTGGCTCGCCCACGTGGCATCGGCCGAGGGCATCACCTGTGTCGAGGCCCTTGCCGGGAAGACGGTGTCCCCCATCGATTATGGCAACATCCCCGGCTGCACCTACTGCCAGCCGCAGGTCGCAAGCGTCGGCCTCACTGAGCGCAAGGCGCGTGAGGCGGGCTACGAGGTCAGGGTCGGGAAGTTCCCGTTCACGGCGTCGGGCAAGGCCGTGGCCATCGGCCATACCGACGGCTTCGTCAAGATGGTCTTCGATGCACAGTACGGACAGCTTCTCGGCGTCCACATCATCGGCCCCGAAGCCACCGAGCTCATCGCCGAGGCGGCCCTCGCCCGCACCTTCGAATCCACCGAACACGAGCTCATCAAGACCATCCACGCCCATCCGACCCTTTCGGAGGCGATGATGGAGGCCGCTGCAGTGGCCTTTGGTGAGTCGGTGAACTTCTGATGCCCGTTACGCCTCCCCGCATCACCGGCATGATCCACCTCCTGCCCCTGCCCGGCGCCCCCGGGTTCGCCGGCAGCGTGGACGCCGTCCGCGAGCGCGCCCTCGCCGATGCCGCCGCGCTCGCGGAGGCCGGTGTCGACGCCCTCATGGTGGAAAACTATGGCGATGTGCCGTTTCACCGCGAGGCTCGCGATCCCGTCACCGTCGCGGTCATGACGCACCTCGTGGCGGAGCTCCGCCGCGAGGTGCCCCTGCCGCTCGGCGTCCAAGTCCTGCGCAATGATGCCATCGCGGCCCTCGCCATCGCCGCGGCCACCGGGGCGGCATTCATCCGCGTCAACGTGCTGTCCGGTGTCATGGTCTCCGATCAGGGGATCATCGAGGGCTGTGCCGCGGAACTCATGCGCCTCCGCGCCCGCATCGCGCCTGATATCGCCGTGTGGGCCGACGTCTTCGTCAAACATGCAACACCCCTAGGCTCCGTGTCACTCGCCGATGCCGTCCGCGACACCGTGGAACGTGGCTGCGCTGATGCCGTCATCGTGTCCGGCACGGCCACGGGCAGTCCGGCGGATCCGGACGACATCCGCACGGTGCGTTCCGCCTCCACGCGCCCTGTCATCATCGGCAGCGGAGTCACGGAGGATTCTGTCGCCGACCTCCTCGCCATGGCCGATGCCGTCATCGTCGGAACCGCAGTGAAACGCGATGGCATCACCACCAATCCTGTCGATCCTGTCCGTGCACGCGCCGTCGTCGCACGTGCGTCCACTCGCTGATCTCCTTCAATCCGTCATCGTTCGTCCGTGCCCTCCTTCACACCGGTGAGGACGATCTCCACACGCCTGTTGTATTGCTGCATGCGATCGGGGCGCGCGTTGGAGTTGTCGATCTTCCCGAGCGGCAGCGTCGAGAGGCGGTAGGGCGAGACGCGGTTGCGTGTGAGATGCTCCGCCGCCTTCTCCGCCCGTTGGCGCGACAGGGCCAGATTGAAGGTTTCATCGCCCACCTCGTCGGCATAGCCGCGGATGTCGGCCACAAAGTTGGGATGCTGCAGAAGATGCTGCGCCACCGCCTCGAGCGTGGTGCGCGCCTCCTCCGACAACGTCGTCTGTCCGTATTCAAAGAAGATCATCGTCACAACCACATCCGGAATGCGCCGGCTGTTTCCGGCCTCCCTCGCCATGTTCAGAAGCTGCTGTGCCCGCTTGAATGCGGCATCCACCTTCCCCGCAATGTACTCGGCACGCTCCTCCTCCGGGATCTCCGGTGGCGCGGCCGACATGGCGCCACGGACAATGGCGTAATCCGGCGTCGGGTGACGCTCCGACGCTGCCTCAGCGCGCCCGCCACCTCCAGCCGGTGTGCGAGGCGGTTGACTCGGTGTCATCGCCCCCGGGACGGCGTACGTCCCAAGTGTCACCGACCCGGTCGTGTCAGTGGAGGAGATGTGCGCCTCGCCGCGGTCGATCATCTCCCGCACTCCCTCGGATTTGTCTCCGAACATGGGGGCGACATCGGCCAGATGGAACTCCGCACTCGTGGTCGAGGCATCCAGCGTCTCCTGCCTCACCACCGACACGGTCACCGTGTAATGCCCGTTGGGAAGCCCTCCGGCAAATTCCGGGGCCAATCCCAGTTCATCGAAATCCACGATCCCGCCGGCGTCGAGTTCCTCGTCCATCGCGCGGAGAGTGTGGTCCCGCATCGATTGGGCCACGACGGCGTTGTCCTTCATCAGGAGGAATCGCACCTGTGTTTCCATGTCGCCGTCACCGGTCTTCTGGATGCGGAGACGCAGCTTCTCTGGTGAGGATCGCAACTGACTGAACGAGTGGAACGGGCTGATCACCATCGAGGATTGAAGGCGCTGCTCCACCTGCCCGGGTGCGTCTGCCACGCTCCCATCCCTGTCAGCGGCCTCCTCGTGTTCCCTGTCCCTGTCTCGTTCACCTGGACCTGTCGGGGCATCATGGGAGCCGGCCGAACCCAGGCGCCAGCTGATGCCGAAGGACATCGATGAATATCCATCATGATCGCTGCCGGAGACCAGGCCATCCAATCCGTCTGTGTCCGTGAACTGGGAGGCGAAGACGATGCGCATGTCAAGTGCCGACGTGAGCGGACGCAGCACACCGAGCGAAAACCCCACCGTCGGAATGATCTGTGCATCATCACGCACGGCTGCCACGCCAAGGTGCTTCACCGTCTTCTTGATGAAGAGGCCGGTGTTGAGCTGCACGAATGGGGCGAGATCCCACAGCCCCAGACCTGCAAGGCGCCACTGCGGAGAGGCCATCACACCCCCGAACATGGCCTGGTAGACAAAGTAGTTGCCGGTCAGATCCACGCTGCGTGTGCTGAACAGCCCGCCATGCACCATGCCGTTCAGGGCGAATCCTGATCCCAGGGGATACTCGACAAACGCCGCCAGGATCGGCTGCATGCGGTAGTTGCTGAATGCCCTCGTGAAGTCGTTCCCGGCCACGTTGGCGCCGGCCATCACCCCGATCGTCAGGGGTTCCTCTGCGGTGGCGTTCAATGCCCCCTGCGCATGGACGGGCATGGCTGCCCCGAGAACGAGCAGGAGCACGATGGCGAGTCGGGGTGGCATGGAGCGTGCGTGTCTGGTCATGTATTGTCGTCTTTCATAAAAAACGCGGGGGCCGGTGACGACCCCCGCAGCATTCAATCACCTCGAGGTGTCAGTTGATCACTTCAACACGATCAGTCGTTTCGACAGCACAACACCGTTCGTCGTCAACACGTACTGATACGTGCCGGCGGGAACCGAGCGCCCACGGGCGTCGAGCCCATCCCACTGGATGAAGTGCATGCCCGCACCCTGGCTCTGGTTGATGAGTGTGCGGACCAGTGCGCCCTTGAGATCAAACACATCGAGCTTCACCACGGCGCTGGCCGGAAGGTTGTAACCGATGTTTGTCATCGCATTGCGCGAGCGGGAGAACGGGTTCGGGAAGTTTTGCTGCAGGTCCACGCTCGTCGGCTGGGCGGGAGTCTCCGCCGCGGTCGGGTCGTAGACGTACTCGACGATGGTCTTGCCAGCGTTGATGGGCACGTCCTTCACGGTCTCCATGTTGCCGAGCGGCCAGCGGATTGTCACGGAGTCGATCTTCGCCGCAGTGCCGATGCCGATGTGCTGCGCATAGGGTTCCTGCACACCCGCGCCCTTGCCGGCCACGATCTGCCGTGTGTAGATGGTGGAACCGACATGCACCTTCAACTGTGCGCCAAGGGCGAAAACGTTCGCCGTTTTCGAGGTCAGCGTCAGTGTGGTGGAATTGCCGATACCGGTCAGCTGGTTCTTGAAGAGCTTCAGTCCATCGGGCATCACAACACACAGATCAAGCTTGCCGTCGTTGTCGAAATCCACCCATGCCACGCTGCGCGCGTTCTCAAGGCCGACGCCCGCCGCATATGTCACATCGACAAACGTGTTGTCGGGATTCTGCATGTAGAGCTGGGAGGCGTAGCATTTCTCATTCGTGGTGATGTAGAAATCCAGCAACCCGTCGTTGTTGAAATCACCCCAGGCCACGTCGCCGTTCATCGCACGATACCCAGGACCGCCGTTGATGACGCTCGCAAAGGTGTAGTCCGGCGATCCGATGTTGCGGAACAGGGTCGTCATATCGCTGTATGGTGTGCGATACGGATACGCCACAGACGACTTGAGAATGTCCATCATCCCGTCGTTGTCGTAGTCGCCGAAATCACAGCCCATGGTGTTGCCATAGTACCCGGGATAGCTGGATTTGCGCTCGCCCTCAAGGCCGACCACACGCGCCACATTGGCAAGATCACCAGTGCCCTGGTTCTGGAACACGAGGTCCGGCTGCAGACGGTCGTTGCCCATGAACAGGTCCATGTCGCCATCATCGTCGAAATCAACCCACTGGACGCAGCGCGCCGGACGCCAACCTTCGATCTGCTGCGACTGGTTGTACGGATTCCTGCCCCACGGACCGCGCAGATACCCGCCGAGGTAGGCCTTCTTCTGATCGGAGAAATGCCCGTCCTGTGTGTTCACGTACAGATAGGCCTCCCATGCGGCACCCGGAATGAGGGCGGAATCCGAGGGGTTGGCCGGGTTCTTCATGTACATGTATTCGCCGTTTGCCAGCACGAAATCGGGATACTTGTCGCTGTCGTAATCGGCAAACGACATGGCCGTGGAGTTGACTGCCGGCATGAACCCGGGATTCTGATCCAGCGTGAAATTGCCCTTGTCGTTGAGGTAGAGCAGATTCGCCGGCATGCAGACGATGTCCAGATCGCCATCGTTGTCCACATCGACAAACATCTCCATGTCCGATCCCTTGGTGAAGCCCACCGTTGTTGCCACATCGGTGAACGTGCCATTGCCGTTGTTTCTGTAGAGGTGATCGCCCCACAGGCAGTCCTGGAGCCCGTCGGCGTCGTAATCCGCCCACGACACCTTGGCCCCCCCCGACCTTGGAGGTGAGCCCTGCGGTCTTGGCCACATCCTTGAACGACTTGGCCGTGCTCTCGTTGTAGTATTCTGCGGCGACGCCCATGTACCAATTGTTGATCGCCATGCCGGTGGCGAAATGCGAACCGAAGCCATAGGCCTGTGCCTGGGGATCATACTGGGCGAACATCGACGTGTACATGGTGTCCCCGTCGGATGTGGCGCCGGTCGGGGTCTGCGTAACGCGGTCCATCCGCAGCTTCACATTTGATCCGCGCGGCATCACGCCCACGAAGAACGGTGTCGGGTTCGGAAAGTCCAGCGGTGTCGTGAACGTGATCTTCATCAGCTTGTCCGTCGCCTTCGGCACGAACATCCGGATGGGTGTGATGATGGGCATCAGAAAATACGGATAGGGTGCGCCGCCTTCCTCACCGAAGAGGATGACGTCGACCGAGTCGCCATTGTTCTGATCGGTGACGAACCAAAACGAAAGCTCCGTGATTTTTGCTGGTGCCGTGGTCTGGTAGCGGGAGATGCAGATGGCATTGGCAGGCTGGTTGAGTATCACATAATCCGCCTCCGCCTGATAATGCTCCAGGTTGACCTTGCGCTGCGCGTCAGCGGACACGGTCAGAAGAGCCATCAATACAAACACGGGAATCAATTTCTTCATGGGTACCTCTGGTGTATGTCTGAAACCATCACATTCATTCGGTTGTCAGGAATGCTTCAAAAAGCCAAATGTAGCATTTTCGAGTCAAAAGGCAACGTCATCTGTTCAAGCAGTGTTTCCATGTTCGCCCCCTCCGGCCGGCTCAGTTCCAGCATGCGTTCGATGGGGAGCAGCGCCCGCTGCCGGACCGCCTCGTCGAGTTCGATGCGGGGCTCTCCCCGTTCCATGCATCGAACCAGCTTCTCCAGCGTGTTGAGACGCATGTACGGGCATTCGCTGCACGAGCAGGATCCCTCCGGGGGGGCGGGAATGAGCACTGCGTCGGGGCAGGCCTGGCGCATTTGATGGAGGATGCCCGCTTCCGTTGCAACAATGAAGGTCCCCCGCCCGAGCTCCCGGACACGCCCCAGGAGTGCCGACGTGGAACCGATGAAATCCGCGTGGTCGAGCACCGCCTCCTCGCACTCGGGATGGGCCAGCACCATCGCATCAGGATGCTCGAACATCAGGGAGATGATGCGTGACGCACTGAACTGTTCATGGACGATGCAGGCGCCCTGCCATAGCAGCATGTCGCGGCCGGTGGTGCGCATGAGGTACCGCCCAAGGTTTTTATCCGGTGCGAAGAGGATGGGGACGTGTGCCGGGATCGCACGAATGATGCGCTCGGCGCTGCTTGATGTGCAGATGATGTCGCTCAGAGCCTTCACCTCGGCCGTGCAATTGATGTAGGTCACGGCAAGGTGGTCCGGGTGCAGCTCGCGAAAACGTCGGAACGCATGGGTCGGTGCCGCATCAGCGAGGGAGCAGCCCGCCTCAATGTCGGGCAGGAGCACCACCTTCCCGGGGTTCAGAATCTTTGCGGTCTCCGCCATGAAATGAACACCACAGAACACGATCACATCGGCGGAGGTCTCCGCCGCCCGCCGCGCCAGCTCGAGGCTGTCCCCCACAAAGTCGGCGAGATCCTGGATCTCCGCCTCCTGGTAGTAGTGTGCCAGTATCACGGCATTGAGCTGCTCCTTCAACGCGAGGATGCGCGTGCGACGAGCCGCAGGGCTGGAGGCGTCGGTGGTGGGGGAGAGGAGCATGGGCGTTCCTGACGATGGTGGGACTATTCGACGGTGACGCTCTTCGCGAGGTTCCGCGGCTGATCCACATTGCATCCGCGCCGGACGGCGATGTGGTAGGCAAGCAGCTGCAACGGGATCGATGCGAGCATGGGGGTGAGAAAATCCACCGTGCGCGGGATGCGGATCACGTGCTGCACCAGGGGCTCGATCTCCGTGTCCTCGGTGTTGATGATGGCGATCACGGTGCCCTTGCGCGCCCGTACCTCCATGATGTTGCTGATCACCTTTTCGTAGATCGCGTCCTGTGGGGCGATGACCACCACGGGCATGTTCTCATCGATGAGGGCGATCGGTCCGTGCTTCATCTCGGCGGCGGGGTAGCCCTCGGCATGGATGTAGGAGATCTCCTTGAGCTTCAGCGCGCCTTCCAGCGCGGTCGGAAAGTTGTATCCGCGCCCTAGGTAGAGGGCGTTGGATGTCGCGAAGTACTGGTCGGCCAGGTCACGGATCGCATCGGAGTGTTCGAGGATCTCACGCACCTTGTCCGGAATGGCGAGAAGCTCCCCAGCAAACTCCCTGCCCTTCTCGAGGGAGATGAATCCGCGGTTGCGGCCGAGCATGAGTGTCAGCAGTGCCAGCGCCGTGAGCTGTGACGTGAAGGCCTTGGTCGATGCCACGCCAATCTCGGGGCCCGCGTGGATGAACACGCCGGCATCCGTCTCCCGTGCGATGGTGGACCCGACGACGTTGCAGATGCCGACCACGGTGGCGCCGCGTGCCTTGGCCTCCCGGAGCGCCGCCAGGGTGTCCGCCGTCTCGCCACTCTGGCTGATGGCGATCACCACATCATCCTCCGAGATGATCGGATTGCGGTAGCGGAACTCCGAGGCATACTCCACCTCGACAGGGATGTGCGCGTATTCCTCGAGCATGTACTCACCGACGAGGGCGGCATGCCACGATGTGCCGCAGGCGGTGATGATGATGCGACGTGCAGAAGTGAGCGCGTTCTGGACGTCGCGGAGCCCGCCGAGCTTGGCCGTGCCCTTGTCGCGCAGGATGCGCCCCCGCAGCGAATCCATGATGGTCTGCGGCTGTTCGTGGATCTCCTTCAGCATGAAGTGGGGGAACCCGCCCTTCTCGATCTGCTCGATGTCGTAGGTGATCTCCACGATCTCCTTCTGCACCAGATCATCGCCGATGGTCTTGATCTCGTAGCCCTCACGCGTCATGGTGGCAATGTTTCCATCATCGAGGAACACCACCTGGCGGGTGTGTTCAATGATGGCGGAGGGATCCGAGGCCACGAAATATTCGTCGTCGTTGATGCCCAGCACCAGCGGGGATCCGCGCCGTGCGGCGATGAGGGTGTCGGGCTCGTGCTTCGACATGACCAGAAGGCCATAAGTGCCGTCCACCTCCTTCAGCGCGAGTCGGACGGCCTGCTCAAGGTTGTGGGTGATGTCGTAGAACTTGGAGATGAACTGCACGAGGGATTCCGTGTCGGTGTCGGTGATGAAACGGATGCCATCCTGCTCGAGGCGCTTGCGGATCGCGCCATAGTTCTCGATGATGCCGTTGTGCGCGATCACGATCGATTCCGTGTGGTCCAGATGCGGATGGGCGTTGATGTCCGTCGGCTCGCCGTGCGTGGCCCAGCGGGTGTGGCCGATGCCGATCGTGCTCGTGACATCGTTGAGGCCCAGAAGCGTGTCGAGATCGGCCACCTTGCCGGCTTTCTTGACCACCGTGATCTCGCCCTCATGCAGCACCGCCACCCCGGCGGAATCATATCCACGGTACTCGAGCCGCTTGAGGCCGTTCACCAATATGGGTGTGGCATTCTTCCACCCGATGTATCCAACCAAACCGCACATGTGTCACCTGCCTTCTGCGTTGAATCAAGGGAATCGTTCAATCATTCATCAAGGTAAGAAATGTCAGGTGTTGGAAAAAGGGGGTTTTTCATCCTCTGCATGCCGGATGCCCGGTCCCGGGTTGTGGAATTGGGATGGCATAAGACAATCCGGAAATTATTAGGTTACACCGCGCCAAGCGTTATACTTTTCCCTGGGAGTTGTGCTATCTTCATTTCGGAAAACGTGATCGTGATCGAAAGAAAACGTGATCGTGATCGTGACGATCCAACCCCGTCGTCATGATCCACCACCCCTGCCCATCGACGCAACTCCCGGTGGGCAGGGCTTTTTTTTGGTAAAAAGAAGCCCGCCGATGTCGGCGGGCTTCAGCCATCGCGTCGGGCTTCAGGCCGAAACGATGAAGACTATTTCACCATCGAGATCTTGATGTTCTTGCTGAACACCATGCCGGATTCCTGGCCTGCTGCGGTGAGCGTCACCATGTACGTGCCGGTCGGGAGTTCCGAGGCGTCGAACGTGATGCGGTGATCACCGGCATTGCGGACTTCGCGGCAGAGCACCGCCACCACCTTGCCGCTCATGTTCATCACCTCGAGCGTCACGTCGGACTTCTCGGAGATGGCGAAGCGGATGGTGGTCGACGGGTTGAAGGGATTCGGATAGGCCTGGAGCAGATCGAAGTCCTCGACCGGGGCAGCCTTCGGCGTGCCATGCGAGCGGATCCAGTTCAGCTTGATGCCCACATAGTCGAAGTTGTTGATGAAGCCGTTGCCGTCGGCATCCATGTAGCAACCATCCGGCGTGTTCCACGGAATGCCCGCCTGTGCCTCCCAGATGAGGTAGGTCAGCGGGTTCGTCGATGCGTTCGCGTTGTAGCGCGCTGGGCCCACCAGCCAGTCCTGGCGGAGGTTGGCATCGAAGATGTACTTGTTGAGGGACTTCCTGTCGCCGTAGTTCACCACGCCGTCATTGTTCACGTCACCCGGCCACACGACGCAGGGCACCGTGTTCGGATTGACCACCATCGTCTGCTGGTTCACCTTCACGTCCACCATGGCATTGCAGATGTCCATCACATTGAAGGTCACTTCCACCCGGTAGTAGCCCACCGGAAGGGAGGCGGTCGACACTTGGTATGTGCCCGTCACCGTTCCGCCGTTGAAGGCGACGTTGGTGTTCTCGGTCTTCACGAGTGTTCCGGTCGGTGTGAAGAGCTTGATGGTCATGGCAACGTTGAATGTGCCATAGGGGCGGCTGATGGTGTAGTTGATGTTGAGGGGATTCGGCTTCTCGGCAAAGGCATCCGTGGTGAAGCTCACCTGCGTCGCCGGGTCGGTGCAGATGTTGCGGATCTCGATTTCGCGGAAGTTCGGGTTGGACGTCTGCCCCACCGGCGCCATCACCCAGTTGGTGATGCGCATCTTTGTCGTGGTCTGCGGAGCGAACTGCAACACGCGGAGATAATCGGTGTACACAGTGGTGCTCCACGTGTAAACGGTGACCCATGCCGAACCGGTCCAGATCTGGATGTCGGAGCCGGCAAGATAGCGGTTGCTGATGCCACCGTAGTACAACGTGATCTCACCGAAGGTCACGGGAGCAGCCCATTCAAACATGATCCAGTACGTGCCACCCGTGTGTGTGCCACCGGAAGTCCAGCCCCAGGGAGTGGAGCCGGCCGCAGCGATGACGCCGTCATTGTAGTTCGTGGGTGCGTAGGTTGTGGTGCCGCCACCGCTGTGCGTGCAGGTGGCACTCAGGGCGATGTTGGGCGTGGGGGATTGTGCCTGGGCAGACAGCGAGACGAATGCCAGCAGGAACACAGACAGAAGCAGAGTCGCGATTTTGGTCATACTGTCCTCGATGCGTATGTGATTGGGAGAAAGATGTGACGTGCAGAGGATCTCTTTTACCACCATGCTCCAAACATATCGACGATTTTTTTTTGTGGCAAGTGATTTCGCCCAATTCTCCAAGAAATGAGCAAAAAATCCGTCGTGTTTTTTCACGTCGCTGATAGCGAACTTGCGTGTGTGAAGATTTTTCACTATGATCACCACGACACGTGCCAAGCGGTTCGCGCAAATCTCATGATTTACACGCGGATCCCAAAGCTTGGAGCATCACATACGGCATCGCGATCAAGTAATCCATCAACTGATACACCAATGCACGGAGTAGTCATGACAAGTGCCACCAGGGGAAGGAGCATCGCCCTTCTCGCTCTGTCTCTCGTTCTTCTCGTCCTCTTGTTCCCAGCCGGAAACACATTCGCCCAGGCCGGCTGCCCGCTGACGCTGAATGTCCCCATGCAGTCCTCCAACGGCCAGTCGGGTGTGACGCTCGACATCACGGCGATCAAGTCCACCTCCATCTGCCGTTTCTGGATCCAGCCCTCCACCACAGGGTCGCATACTGTCCAGATCTGGAAGCACCCGAATGGCGTGGTCAACGCCAATGACGGCCTCTGGCAGTACATCGGCACCGCCACCTTCAACATGCCCACCACGGGCATCAACTATGAGATCCCGGTGGACGTGAACGTCCTCCTTGATCCCGGGCAGAAGATGGGCTTTGCGATCTTCTCAAGCTCCACCATCCGCTATTCGACAGTATCCGCACCGCTCTTCTATGCCGACAGCTACATCAACGTGAACGTGAACCAGTATGGCATCACGGGTTCCACCACACCACCCAGCACCACGGCATGGAGCTTCGGTTTCTTCCCGCGCGGCCTTGTGGGACAGGTGCAATACAAGGAAGGCTGCTTCTTCCCGCCGGGCATCGCCTCCAGCTCGCTTGCCGACGCTGCGGGCAACCCCATCGCCTACGCCGAGATTCCCAGCAATGTGTTCATCAAATACGGCCTCGACTACCCCGCTGGTGCATCCAATTTCACGCTCACGGTGACCTTCAAGAAGGTGGGTGTCGCCAGCCCAGCACCGCCGAGCACGATGTTCACCACCACCATCAACGTCATCAAGCAGGCTGGTCAGACGTTGAGCGGGCTCGCCCAGGTCAGCCTCCCGGCGACCCTGCAGCCGGGCTTCTATACCATCGAGTATACAGGCAACTCACAGAACTCCTGCGGCAACTACCAGGATTACACGCTCCCGAGCCAGGGTCTCATGCTCGTCAACCCGGGAACTGCACCCTGCGTCGTGTGGCCGGGTGATGCGGACAACGACACCCGCGTCACGTATGCCGATCGCGCCTACATCAACAGCTACATCTTCAACGCCGGCCAGCGCACAACCTGGCTCCAGGGTCCGGCTCGCTATATGGCCAACGCCTCCCCGATGGCCTATCTCAATTGGACACCGCAGGCCTCCGTGCCCTGGCAGACCCCTGATGGTTGCTATGTGGACTGCGATGGCAATGGCGTCATCAACAACTTCGACCTCATCGCTGTCAAGCTCAACTGGATGAAGAACCATCCCCCGAAGGCGGGTGCCAACATCGCCGTCATGACCTTCGACATGACGCAGAACTATCCGAATCCCTTCAATCCCAGCACACGGATCAGCTGCAGCGTTCCCGAACCCAGCATCGTGAAGCTCGTGGTCACCGACATGCTCGGCCGCACGGTGGCCACCCTTGTGGATGGACGTGTGGAGGCGGGGACATTTGAATCGCAGTTCGATGCCTCGTCGCTCAACAGCGGCAACTACATCGCCACCGTGGTGATGCAGGGCATCGAGTCCGGGCTCTCGTTCAGCAAGACCATCAAGATGACCCTGATGAAGTGATCGACTGCTGTCCCGCTCCGCGGGGCAGCCCACAATTGGTGGGGCATGGTGGAAACGCCATGCCCCATTGCTTTCTCCCGGCCGTCTCCCCCCCCGCGATAAAAAGGCGCATTGGCCACCTTGCATATCCGTAATCGACACGCTATCTTTCCGACGTCATCTTTACGCAGCAAAAAACCATTCACCATAAGGAAAGGAGATTCCATGAATTTGCGTACATCATCCAGAGTGCTGCTTGCAGCCTTGGTGCTGATGTTCGTTGCATCGAACACCAGCTCTGCACAGGTGTCGCTGATGGCGTTCTCATCCACGCAGGGCACGTGGGTCCCCATCACAGCCGGCACACAGATCAATCCGGGATATGTGGATGACAACTCGTTCCTCATCCCCATCGGTTTCACCTTCAACTTCGGTGGCAACAGCTACACCGATGTGTGGGTCAACTCAAACGGCGGTCTGTCCTTCGGTGCGTCCCAGACCTACGACTACCTTCCACTGGCCTACCCGTCTGCGGGCGTCACCGGCTCCATCGTGGCCATCGGTGGCGATCTTCTTGCGAACAATGCCGGGGACCTCATGTATGAACTCACGGGCCCGGCGGGCAACCGTGTGCTCACCGTGCAGTACACGGCGTTCGACTGGTACTCCTCACAGTTCTACGGCATGACCAACCAGTGGACCTGGCAGTTCAAACTCTACGAAAAGGGCGCCGTCGAAATCGTCTGGGGACCGTTCGTTCAGAGCCCTGTCTACACCATCTATGGTTGGGAGACCGGCATCCGTGGCGCCTCCTCCACCGACTTCCACCGCCGCGTGGTCGACTATGCCGTTGTCGGCAGCACCTGGGCGAATTCCACCCAGGCCCCGACCAACGATCCGTACACGTACTACACATCCATCGGTCCGAACCTCATCCCTGCAGCAGGTCTCACCTATCGCTGGGCCTGCAACATCCCCGACAATGCGGTGCAGCTCGAGGTCCTCAACATGAACGACCAGCCGGCGACGGCCGTGGAGCTCCCGGGCAGCGTCAAGGTTGCCTACAACATCACCTACCCCGATCTCGGTGGCCCGATCGACCTCACTGTGAAGTTCTATCGCGTCGGGCAGGCGGTGCCGGAATACGTGTATGGCCCGGTCAGTCTCGTCAAGGCGCCGCTCACACCGCTTGTGGGCACGCTCGTCATCGCTCTTCCGACCTCCCTGCCCATGAGCTGGTATCGTGTGGATGTGGTGGTCAGCATGGCCAACCAATGCAACATCATCAGCGACAATCTCTTCACTCCCGGTGCCCTCCTCATCTACCCACAGGGGACGCCTGTGTGCAAGGTCTGGCCGGGCGACGTCAACAACGACGGCCTCGTGAACTACGGTGACCGCAAGTCACTCAACAGCTACATCTACGACGCGAACATGCGCACCTCGTGGTTGAATGGCTACGCCAGGTACCGCATCAGCGCAAATCCGCTCTCCTACACCGAGTGGATCGAACAGGCAGGCCTCCCGTGGGGCAATGTCTGGAACGGCATCAATGCCTGCTACGTCGATGCCGATGGCAACGGGTACATCAACAACTTCGACTATGTCGCCATCAAGCTGAACTGGATGCGCTCCCATAGCGTGCCGAAACAGGGCGACCAGTCGCTGCTGTCCTTCGACATGGTTCAGAACTACCCGAATCCGTTCAACCCGACCACCCGCATCCAGTACTCCACGCCGGAGAAGAGCCAGGTCAGCCTGGTGGTGACCGACATGATCGGCCGCACGATTGCCACGCTGGTGAACGGAAACGTCACCGCCGGCGTGCATGACGTGTCCTTCGATGCCTCCAGCCTCACCAGTGGCACCTACATCGCCACGGTGAACATGATCGGACTGGAATCGGGGCTCACCTTCTCACGAACCATGAAGATGCAGTTCGTGAAGTGATCCTCCCCCCGCGTGTGTGATATGCATCGGCGCTCCCCATGGAGCGCCGATTGCGTTTCCGGGGGGCTGGCCACGGAATCCGGATGTTATCTGTATGAAAAGTCGCCTTCCCATGCCTCCGTTCTTTCGATTGAACAAATTGGGTGGTATTTTCTCGTCTCCATTGCAATGAATCTCAGGTGACCCATGCGTTTGTCGGAACAGGAAATCATGGAGCAGATGCAGGAGATGCCGGAGTGGCATCGGGCTGGAGCCGCACTGCGGCGCTCGTACACCACAGTCCATTTCCGCTCCGCCGTCTCCCTCGTGGTCGAGATCGCCATGCTCGCCGAAACCGCCGATCATCATCCCGATCTGACCATTTCCTACAACCGTGTCGACGTCACCCTCACCACGCACAGCGCCGGAGGCGTGACGCAGAAGGATTTCGATCTGGCCAATGCCATCGAATCCATCGCGGCGAAGCACACCGACGACGGCGCCGGAGCGTGACATCCGATCACTCATCACGGACGAATGCATGCGCTACACCCAGGACCAGGTCCTCGAGATGTTCAAGAGCGCCGGGGCCTTTCTCGAGGGCCATTTCGTGCTCACATCCGGGCTGCACAGCCCCCACTACATTGAGAAATTCCGCGTTCTCGAACGCCCCGAACTGACGGCGGATCTCTGCACCGCCTTCGCGGATCATTACCGCCCCCAGGGGGTCACCGTCGTCGTCGGGCCAGTCACCGGAGGGGTGATCCTCGCCCACGAAACGGCGAAGCAGCTCGGCGCCCGCGCCATGTTCACCGAACGCGTCGACGGCACCATGACGCTCCGCCGGGGCTTCCACCTGACCCCCGACGACCGCGTCCTTGTGGTGGAGGACATCGTCACCACGGGGGGCAGCGTCTTCGAGGTGCTCGACGTCGTCCGTGCCACTGGTGCGACCATCGTTGGCGTCGGCCTCCTGGCGGATCGCAGCGGTGGCAGGGTCGTCTTCACCGAACCCGTCCTCGCTCTGATGACGCTCGACGTCGTCACCCATCAGCCCGACACCTGCCCGCTCTGCCGCGACGGTGTCGCGATCACGAAGCCGGGCCGCACAGGAAAAGCCTGATCGTCATCCCGGATTCCCATCCATTTTCTCCTCTGCCACGCACCCCGGAATCCTCCCCGTCCCGACGGCCACGGACATTCACTGAACAGCCATCAACCGAGGAGTCACCATGGGCCCGACAGTCCCGTTCGAGAATCTCGTTGAGATGTTTCTCAACCTGACCGACAAGTTCACCAATGTCGACAAGCCCCTGCTCATCCGCAAGGTGGGGGGGACATACAAGCCGCTGCAGTACCACGAGGTGCGCACCATGGTGGAGGAACTGTATCATGGTCTTCATGCTGCAGGCATCCGTCCGGGCGACCGCATCGCCATCCTGTCGGAGAACCGACCGGAATGGGTGGTGGCCGACATCGCCACGCTCGCCCTCGGTGGCGTCGATGTCCCGCTCTATCCATCCCAGACGGCGGCGCAGATCGAGTTCATCCTCCGGGACGCCGGGGCGGCATGCATCATCGTCTCCAATCAGTTCCAGCTCAACAAGGTGCTGAAGATCCGCGGGAACCTCCCGCAGCTCCGGCTCGTGATCATGATGAACGATGCACCCGCGACCTCGCTCAGCGGCGCCAGAACCCTTGCCTCGCTCCTCGACGCCGGTCGCCATGCAGCCTGCCAGCACCCCGACACCATGCGCGTCCAGGCATCGCAGATCAAGGCCTCGGACACCTGCACCATCATCTACACCTCCGGAACCACGGGAAATCCCAAGGGGGTGGTTCTCACGCACGGCAATTTCGTGTCGAACATCAAGGCGGTGCTGGCAGTCATGGACATCAACCCCACCGACGTCCTGCTCTCTTTCCTGCCGTTGTCGCACATCTTCGAGCGGATGGCGGGCTACTACACGGCGATGTCGGGCGGGGCGACCATCGCCTATGCCGAGAGCATCGAGACGGTGGCCGACAACCTCCTCGCCATCCGCCCGACGCTGGTGTGCAGCGTTCCCCGCCTGTTCGAGCGCATCTACATGCGGCTTGCCCGCAAGGTGGAGAAGGATCCCCCCATCACACGACGGATCTTCTACTGGGCCGTGGATGTGGGGCGCCGGGCTGTGGTGGCGCGCCGCAGACGCCAGACATCGGTGACACTCACCATGCAGCACCGCCTTGCCGACAGGTTGGTGTATTCGAAGATGCGGGAGCGCGTGGGCGGCCGCATCCGCTTCTTCATCTCCGGCGGCGCGGCGCTCCCGCGCGAGCTGGCCGAGTTTTTCGAGGCCATGGGCATCCTCATCCTCGAGGGCTACGGGCTCACCGAAAGCTCCCCCGTCATTTCCTTCAACCGCCCGGAAAACTACCGGTTCGGCTCCGTGGGACAGCCGGTGCCGGGGGTGGAGGTGCGCATCGCCGACGACGGGGAGATCCTCACACGCGGACCTCATGTGATGGCGGGCTACCACAACAACCGGAAGGCGACTGAGGAGGCCATCGACCGTGACAGATGGCTGCACACCGGCGACATCGGCATGATCGACGAGAATGGATTCCTGTATATCACGGACCGGAAGAAGGCCCTCTTCGTGTCCTCCGGCGGAAAGAACATTGCGCCCCAGCCCATCGAGAACATGTTCTCCGCCAACGAGCTCATCGACCAGTTCGTCCTCATCGGCGACCGGCGCATGTTCCTCAGCGCACTCATCCATCCGAACTATGAGGTGCTGAAGGAGTATGCCGACAGAAACGGGATCCCCTACACCTCCATGAAGGACCTGGCGAACAGCGCGGAGATCCATGCCATGATCGAGGAGCGCATCCAGTCAACGCAGAAGGACCTTCCGAACTACGAGCGCGTGCGGCGGTTCTCGCTGCTCGAGGAGCCGCTGAGCATCGAGAACGGCGAGCTGACACCAAGCCTGAAGGTGAAGCGCAAGGCGGTGGAGGAGCGCTATCGCGACCTCATCGAATCGATGTACCGAACAAGTGCTTGATTGTCCGAATCAGGGAATTTCCCTACCTTTGCAGTTCCATGAAGGAAGAACTCCATGCTTGAAACCTACATCCCCATTTTTGTCCTTCTCGGCGTCGCCGTCATTTTCGGCATCGTCTCGGTGAACATCTCCTGGCTTCTCGGCCCCCAGCGACCATATCGGGAGAAGATGACAACCTACGAAAGCGGCATGCAGCCTATCCGCTCCGCGCATGAACGCTTCTCGGTGAAGTACTATCTCGTGGCCATGCTCTTCATCTTGTTCGACATCGAAATCGTGTTCATGTATCCCTGGGCGGTGCAGTACCGCAACCTTGGGATGATCGGCTTCGTGGAGATGGTGGCGTTCCTGGGGATTCTCTTTGTCGGGTATCTCCACGTTCTTGGAAAGGGGGCATTGAAATGGGACTAGAAAGCACGCTCGGTGACGGCTTCTTCACGACCTCGATCGACGCGTTGGTGGCGTGGGCCCGCAAGAGTTCACTGTGGCCCATGCCGATGGGCATCTCCTGCTGCGCCATCGAGCTGATGTCGTCCGGTGATCCCCGGCACGACATCGCCCGCTTCGGCATGGAGGTGATGCGCTTCTCCCCGCGACAGTCCGACGTGCTCGTCGTTGCCGGCACGGTGACCTACAAGATGGCGAAGGTGGTGCGGAAGATCTACGACCAGATGGCCGAGCCCCGCTGGGTGGTGGCCATGGGCGCATGCTCCTCCTCCGGAGGCATGTTCCGCAGCTATTCCGTGGTGCAGGGCATCGACCAGTTCCTGCCTGTGGATGTGTTCGTCTCCGGCTGCCCCCCCCGCCCCGACAACCTTCTCCATGCCATGATGGAGCTGCAGAAGAAGGTCGGAAGGTCGAGCGTTCTCGAGTATCAAAACAGTCCGATGGACGCTGCCGACCGCTAGGCGGCTGCGCCATCCCCCGGGTTCCCCCGGCCCATTCAGGAGAGTGATGTGACCCATGAAACCCATCCTTGACCACGTGATCGACCAGATGCGGACCGAATTCGGCCCCGCCGTCATTGATGTCACCGAATTCCGTGACGATGTGATGGTGACCGTGGAGCGCGACCGCATCGTGGACATCGTCCGCTTCCTGCGCGACAATCCCCTCTGCCCGTTTCCCCTGTGCGAGGATGTGTTCGGCATCGATCAGGACCGCCAGCCCGCGCGGTTCGAGGTGAACTACCATTTCTTTTCCATCGAGCACAAGGTGCGCATCCACCTCAAGATCCGTGTCGAGGAAAAACCCTGTGAGGCACCCTCCATCACGGGTCTCTTCCCCGGCGCCGACTGGTACGAGCGCGAGACCTGGGACATGTACGGCATCACCTTCATCGGGCATCCCGATCTGCGACGCGCCTACATGCCCGAGGAATACGTGCATCATCCGCTGCGAAAGGATTTCCCCATGATGGGGATCCCCGGATCCATCCCGCTTCCCAAACGATAGGCTGTCCGCATGAACACCACCGATCCCATGGATGTCTTTGACAGACCCGTTTCCATCACCAGCCTGACGAGCGAGGAGAAGCAGTCGGCGATTCTCAAATCCCTGCTGTCCCAGCATTCCGACGTGTCCCGTGAGGATCCGTTGGAGAATGAGATGATCCTCAACATGGGGCCGTCCCACCCGGCCACCCATGGCGTGCTCCGCCTGCTGCTGCGCATCGACGGCGAGACGGTGACCGGCTGCGTGCCCGAGCTGGGCTATCTCCACCGCGGCTATGAGAAGATGGCGGAGAACGAGACCTATCACGAGTTCCTGCCACACACCGACCGCCTCGACTATCTGCAGCCGATGCACAACAACGTCGCCTACATGCTCGCCGTCGAGAAGCTCTGCGGCATCGAGGCGCCTCCCCGCGCACAGTTCATCCGCACCATCGTCAGCGAGCTCGCACGCATCTCCTCGCACTTCGTCGCCTTCGGCACCATGACCATGGATGTGGGCGCGATGACACTCCTGCTGTGGGCCTTCCGCGAACGCGAGAAGATCCACGACATCTTTGATCTCATCTGTGGCGCACGCTTCACGACCAGCTACACCCGCATCGGCGGTGTGGCGCAGGACATCAGCCAGGAGTCCATCGATGCGATCCGCGCCTTTCTCGTGCAGCTTCCGGAGAAGATCGACGAATGCGAACGCCTCATCAACCGGAACCGCATCTTCTTCGATCGCTGCCGCAACATCGGTGTGATCAGCGCGGAGGAGGCCCTGGCGATCGGCTTCACCGGACCCAACCTCCGCGGCAGCGGTGTGGCCATGGATCTGCGCCGCGACACCCCCTACCTTGTCTACGATCAGCTCGACTTCGATGTGATCACCGAGAAGGAGGGGGATTCCCTCGCGCGGTACTACGTCCGCCTCCGCGAGATGCGCGAGAGCATGAAGATCCTCCACCAGTGCCTCGACATGCTGCCGGCCGGGCCCGTCCACGCACGTGAACCGAAGAAGGTGCTGCCGCGCAAGGAGCGCATCTACACGCGCATGGAGGAGCTGATCCACGACTTCATGATCATCAACTTCGGCGTCGAGCCCCCGGCGGGCGAGGTATACCATGCGGTGGAATCGTCCAAGGGCCAGCTCGGTTTCCACATCGTGAGCCGCGGCGAGGGGCACCCCTGGCGCATGAAGATCCGCTCCCCGTCATACTGCAACATTCAGGCCCTGCCGCAGCTCATCAAGGGCCATCTCATCTCGGATGTGGTCGCCATCATCGGCAGCATCGACCCGGTCATGGGCGAAGCCGACAAATAACGGACAGAGAATCCCATGTTCAACGAAGAAGAACTCACGAAGGTCGCGGAAATCCGCTCGCATTATCCCACGAATCATGGCGCCGTCATGGGCGTGCTTCACCTGGTGCAGGACAAGTTCGGCTTCATCTCGGGAGAGGCCATCGAGCAGGTGGCGGCGCTCCTCGACATCCCACCGGAGCATGTCTACGGCGTTGTCACGTTCTATGAGATGTACCACGAACACCCGATGGGGCGGTACAACCTCCAGGTCTGCACGAACGTTTCCTGCATGCTTCGCGGCTCCGATGCCATCGTGGAGACGGTGCGCCACCGCCTGGGCATCGGCTTCGGTGAGACAACACCCGACGGCCTCTTCACGCTGCACGAGGTGGAATGCCTCGGTGCCTGCGGCGGTGCTCCGGCCATCTCCGTCTGGAAAACCTATCACGAGAACATGACGCCCGAGAAGATGAACGCCATCATCGACGAGCTTCTTGCCAGCCACCAACCCCGCACGCCATGATCGACTACCAACCCCTCATCCTCCGGAACATCCCCGATCTGCACACCCTCGACGTGTACGAGGCGAACGGCGGCTATGGCGCCCTTCGCAAGGCGCTGGGCATGACGCGGGACGCGATCATCGCCGAGATCAAGACGTCGGGCCTCCGCGGTCGCGGCGGCGCCGCCGTCCCCACCGGCCTCAAGTGGACCTTCATGCCGAAGGAGGGGGACAAGCCCCGCTACCTTTGTGTGAACGGTGACGAGAGCGAGCCCGGCTCATTCAAGGACCGGCAGATCTTCGAGTTCAATCCGCATCTCATGATCGAGGGCATCCTCATCGCGGGCTGGACGCTCGGCCTGAAGGCGGCCTACATCTACATCCGCGGCGAGTACGAACAGTTCGTGCGCATGGTGGAGAAGGCCATCGCCGATGCATATGCCCGCGGGTACATCGGTCCCCGCATGCGCGAAACGCTCGGCTGCGATTTCTCGATGGATATCCATGTCCACCGGGGTGCCGGGGCCTACATCTGCGGTGAGGAATCGTCGCTCATGAATTCCATCGAGGGGCGGCGACCGTATCCCCGCGTCAAGCCGCCCTTCCCAGCGCAGTACGGCCTCTGGGGTTGCCCCACCACCATCAACAACGTCGAGACCATGGCGAACATCCCGCTCATCATCGGGCGGGGCGGTGAATGGTACTCGAAGATCGGCGCGGAGAAGCATCCCGGCCCCATTCTCTACGGCATCTCGGGCCATGTGAACAAGCCCGGCGTGTATGAACTGCCCACGGGCATGCTTCTCACCGAGCTCATCCACGACGTGGCCGGCGGTGTGCCAGGCAACAAGCGGATCAAGATGGTCATCCCCGGTGGAAGTTCCATGCCTCCGCTCCGCGGCGATCAGCTCGAAGGGGTGCGCATGGACGCTGAATCCCTCAAGGCCGTCGGGTCCGCCATCGGCACCGCGGGCATCATGGTGATGGACGAGGACACGGATCTGGTGCGTGTGCTCGCGCGCATCACCCACTTCTACTGGATCGAATCCTGCGGGCAGTGCACGCCCTGCCGCGAGGGCACGGGGTGGATGCTGAAGATTCTCAAGCGCCTCAGCCGTGGCGAGGGACGCATCGAGGATCTCGATCTGCTCGTGAGCATCGCCAACAACATCGAGGGCAACACCGTCTGCGCGCTCGGCGACGCCGCGGCCTGGCCGGTGAAGTTCACCATCCAGCGGCTTCGCGAGGAGTTTGAGGCACACATCCGCAGCGGTGCGGCGGCCGGGTGATGGCCGGAAAGCTCTGCCCCAAGATCATCTTCGAAGGCACACGCCTGACGCACAAGACCGACCTCGCCTTCGCCTGCAACGAGCATCCGCGCATCGTGGGCCCGCGGCGCTATCGCTACCATTCACCGCTCATCTCGGGCGAGTGGTGCGCCTTCACCAACGTGCCATGGGGCCGGGGGCTCATCAACTTCCGGAGGGAGGAGGAGGCCCGTGCGATGGAGACCTACGACACCTGGTGCCGCCTCTTCGAGCTCCAGCGCTACTATTCGTGGATCATCGACCGCTTCCACATCTCCACCATGATGCACCAGCAGCTCCATGAGGGACGGACCTACGACTTCACCCACGTCGAGGAGCGCCTTGCCTCCCTGGGATTCCGCATCGTCTTCTGCCGGCGTGATCCCGGCACCTTTGCCGCCGCCCGGACGGAGCGCCTGCGCGTGTCAGGCAGACCGTCACAATATGACGATCTCGATGTGTTCCTTCGTGAACAGGAACTCTTCCAGACGCTGCTCGGGCGGTCACGCCTTCCCGTGCTCACCCTCGATGTGAGCAATGGCGACATCCCCCGCCTGGCCGATGCCGTGGCCGACTGGATGGAGGCGACGGGCGGCCTGATCATGCCCGACTGAGGTCACAGGATCTGGAGATGCTCCAGCACGATGCGGATGCCGATGATGATGAGCACCGCACCGCCGATGCGTTCCATGCCCGCCCCCAGTGCGTGCGAGAACCGCTCACCGAGCCGCACACCCAGCACCGTCATCCCCGCCGCGACAACGCCGATCACGATGCTCGGCAGCACAATGCCGGAGTTCATCACCGCGATGCTGAACCCCACGGCAAGGGCGTCGATGGATGTGGCGATCGACAGGCTCACGAGGGACCAGCCGCGCGTCATGTCACTCCGGAACTCCCGATGCTTGTCAAAGCTCTCGTGGATCATCTTCACGCCGATCGCAAGGAGCAGCCCCAGCGCGATCCAGTGATCGAAGGCGCTCACCACCGACTCGATCTGCACGCCCGCCACCCAGCCGATGATGGGCATGAGGAACTGGAAGAGGCCGAAGTGGAAGGAGAGGCGGAACACCTGCCGCCGGTCCGCCCGCACCAGCGTGGCCCCCGCGGTCAATGCCACAGCGAACGCATCGAGGGCGAGAGCCAGGGCGACGAGGATGATGGTGAGGAAATCCATGCGTGCCAAGATACGGGCCCAACGCGTGAGATTCCAGCCGGGAGCGCTGCGACCAGGGACGGTGTTTGAAGTGATCCGTCGGATGCGGAGATTGTCGGTCCAATGTCACGAACACAGGAACGCCCATGTCCAAACCCACACGCCAGTGGATCGAAGAATTTCCCGCAGCCATCACCGTCTGTGACGCCGATGGCACCATCATCGAGATGAACCACGCATCCATCCGGACCTTCGCAGCGGATGGCGGGGAGGAGCTCATCGGAAGAAACGTTCTCGACTGCCACCCCGAACCCTCGCGCTCCACGCTCGAGGGGCTCATGCAGTCGCACGAGGTCAATGCCTACACCATCGAGAAGGGCGGAAGAAGGAAGCTCATCTATCAGGCGCCATGGTATCGCGATGGTGAATATGCCGGCCTCGTCGAACTGTCCCTCGTGATCCCGTCCGACATGCCGCATTTCGTGCGAAGCGACACGTGACCCGTCCGGCCTGAAACGACGCGGGGGCGACACTGTGTCGCCCCCGCTGTTGTCCTGCCGCATGCTGTGATGGTGATCAGCGTCGGTCAGCGTGCCACCACGAGGAAGCGTGTCGTGCTCCGGCCGTCGGCATCAAGGCGGTACATGTAGCTTCCGCTTCCCAGACGTGAGGCATCGAAGGTCGCTGTCCACGCCCCTGCCGGCATGATGCCGGAGACGGGCACGGCCACCTCGCGACCAAGCATGTCGAACACCGTGAGGCGCACGGCGCCGTGGGATGTGGTGCTGAAGCCGATGGTTGCGGTCGATGACGATGCGGTGAGCGGATTGGGCCAGCTCTGCGAAAGCGCGGGAGTGGCAACCGCGGGCGCGTCCCCGGCGTGCAGGACGATGGATCCCTTGCCGCCAGCGTCCTTGTACCGCTGATACCATTCCGCGAGATACTGCAGGGCCACGGTGCGCGTATGGATGCCGATGGTGTTCTCGTTGTTCGAGGACTCCGCGGCATTGCTCCAGTTGTGCGAGCCGGTGATGACCATCGGGTCGCTTCCCGGGTTGGTGTTCTCGGCGTCGATGATGAGGTACTTGTGATGAAGGATGCCGGAGAGGTTGCCCTTCAGAAGCACATCAATGCCGTTTGTCTTGAGGTAGTTGAACTCCGACCCCTGGTCGCTCGAGTTGTCCATGACGAGGCGCACGATGACGCCGGCCTTGGCCTTGTTCACCATGGCCGTGGCCAGGTCGTCACGCGTGAAGGTCATGATGCCGCTGTAGAGCGAGGTGGTCGCAGCGTTCGCCGACCGGACGAGGTAGTTCGTCGTCTGATCGCTCGGGCTGAAGAAGGACTCGAAGCGCGTGCCGGTGATCATCACCTGGTGCGGGGTGTTGTTCATCTTGCGTGCGCCAAAGCGTGAGCTGGTGCTGTTGGGTGTGTCGGTGCTGCTTCCCCACATCTCCTCGAACTCGCGCTGGTAGACCGTGGTGATCGCCTGATCCTGGATGAAGACCGCGTTCTGTGCATCGGAGTTCGTCCCCTCGTCCGTTGTGTTCCAGGATCCGGTGATGAGGAAATCGTCGAGATCGGAGCTGCGGTCCCGGGCATCAATGATGAAGAACTTGTTGTGCATGAGACCCGCGCCGGCGTTGATCGGATCGAAGGTGTCGAGGATGACGGGGACGGCCGTACGCAGCGTGCGGATCGGCGCCGTGTTCGCATTGTCGGCCTCCACGATGGCGCGCACCTTCACACCGCGGTTCGCCGCGGAGATGAGCGAGGCCACCACCTCCTCACCCACGTTGCCGGAGAGGCTGTAGAGGCAGACGTCGATGCTGAAGTGCGCCGCGTCGATGCGGTCGAGCAGCTTCAGCTTCAGGTTCACGTTCCCCTCGGCGGGCACGGGAATCGGCAGAGTGTTGTCAACGCTCTTGTTGAAGTACACCTTCGTGTCACCGGTGGAAGTGGCCGATGCGGTGACGAAGTACATCCGCTGCGACCACGAGGTGTCGCCATTGGCGACGCTGAACGCGATGGCCTGGTGGATCGTCCCGGGCTGCAGGCCCGTGATGGTCACGCTCTGCTGCGTGCCCGAGGTGGTCCCGGACGCCACACCCAGCTCGAATGCGGAGGTGAGACCGTACCTCACATGGGATTCAGCGCTGGCGCCGGTCTGCCACGTGTAGGTGACCTCCGTGGGCTGGATGTCGGATTCGTAGGGGAGCGTGATGATGCGCGGCCCCTTCGAGGAGATGTCGCTGCCCATGCGCGGCATGAGCTGGTATCCGCCGACGAAGGGCGAGGTGCGCTGGTACTGGCTCACGATGCCGACCACGTCGAAGCTCCCGCCCGGTGCGGCCTGGCCGACGAAATCCACACTCTTGCTGATGCGGATGTCCATCTCCCTGCTGCCGTCGCTGATCTTGTAGTTCGTGCCGGACCCGGTCACCGCCCAGGTGGTGGTGTTCACCGTCACGTTCCGCAGGAGGATGAGGCTCGATTCCCACTTCTCCATGCCGTTGACACCGTCGGTGAGCAGGTCGTTGATGGTGACCTCGATCGGCGTCACCTGGTTGCCGGTGCTGACGCGCTTGTCGATCGTCACCTCGGTCAGCTCGGTGAGGCCGTTGAACTGCGTCACCTTGCCCGTGAGAGTCACCTCGTCGCCGATGGCCACACCGTCGGAGAAGGTGAAGTCATAGACCGCGACGCCGGCGGTCGCATCCTGGATGTAGGCGGGCGAGCCGAACTGGTTGGATGCGGTGACGATGCCGTTGATGGTGACGAACTGATTGAGGCGGACGGGTACACCACTTGCATCGTTCATGCGCGCATCGGCGATGGCCATCGGGCCACCCTGGACCACGAGCACGGGGCTGAGCTGGATCGGACGCAGGGTGCCGCCTCCTGAGGTGGAGACCAGGAAGGTGAAGGACGCGGTCTGGAACGGGGCCGTCACAGTGCGAAGCGTGATGAGGCCGGAGTCTGCGGAAAAGGTGGGAGCATCGATGAACACCGAATCGTCCACCACGCGTGTTGTGGCGGTGAGGGTCGGGCCGAGAACCACATCGGCCGCCGTGCGGGACCAGGTGAACTCACCTGGCACGACGATCCGGATCGTGGTGAGGGGCATGCCCGGAGTGGGCGTGAAGACGACGGGGATGTCGCCGGCCTCGCCACCCTTCATGCGGGCGAGGGGGATGATGGCGGTCCCGGATCCCTCAGCAGTCTTGGGCTCGGGCGGGCTGGTGGAGTTCTGGGGATTGCGGCCGTTGGTCTGGACGATGAAATCCGAACCATTGTTGTCGGAGTTGTAGGGGTTCCCGGCGAACTCCTCCGCACCGCCGACCCAGAGCGAGGCGGCGGTGGAGGTGGCACTGGCCCTGCGTTCCACGCAGTTGTCGTTTGCGGTGTCACCATGGTTCGGAGCGTTGGATCCTTTGGGATCGTTGCCGGTGCCGAAGCCGACCCGGTCGATCTCCACGTCGGAGGCGGTGGTCAGCCGGATGGTGCCATTGTCGGCCATCCCGGTTGTCGCCCATTTGACATCGGGCGTGACAACGCCGTTCCATGTGGTCCCCGCCAGAAGGTAGTAGGAATGCGACGGCAGGACGGTGCCCGACGGGATGGTGGCCATGACGCTGTAGGTGCTGCCACTTGCCGAGCGGTACCAGAGTTTCCATTCCGAGATGCTGACGTCGGCGTTTGTGGGATTGTACAGTTCCACGTATTCGCCGCTGGCGTTGCCGGCCAGGCCACGCGTTGCAAACTCGCTGATCAGCACGGAGCCGGATTGTGCGCGGGCCACACCGAGCGTCAGAACGGCGAGAACGACGGGGGCGAGCATCCTGCCGGACAGTGGAAATGAAGCGAAGGTGAACATAGGGATCCTGATGGTGAAGATGAAACCACAGATGCAATCTGAAAAAATAGCTCACTGCAACGTGAAATCATACCATGGAAACAACGTGTCGGAGCGCGGTTGCCGGCCACTGTCAACTGTCCGACACATCCCGTATATTTTCCCGTCACTGCTCCGACGTGGCACGGTATTCGTCGGGCTGCCATGCACCCTTTCACTCCCTCGGACTCGCCGCCATGCTTCGCGTCTCGCCTGCGTTTCTCCTGGACCGATACGTGCAGTCATCCATCCAGGATCTGGTCCGGCGCATCCGCTCCGGTGAGCGGCGCATCACGCTGCCCGTCCCCCCGGGAGGCGTGCGCGTCCGCATCGTTGCCGGGGTGGTGGGGGAGCTGCACAGTCGCACGATCGTCCTCTCGGGCAACCTTGCACGGCAGGCCGTCTGGCAGGATCGCTGCGATGATGGACCGCACGTCTTTGCCCATGCGATGGCGATGCAGTGGCCCGGTGGCTCCATCCCCGTCATCAGCACCCTGCCCTGGTCATGCTCACCGGTGCTGGTGCTTCACGCCGACAAGCACCTGGCGCCGATCTGCGGCGGCGAAGGCATGGCGCACGGCCGCGAACGTTTCGTCCGTCATATGCTCAAGCATCATTACCGACTCGTCATCGTCGACACGGGCGAGCCGCTGCCGTCGGCGTGGGACGAGGTGATCACCGATGTGCAGCGCGAGGCGGACATCACCGTTGTCGAATGCCAGGTCACGAGCCATGCGGTGATGGCGCCCGTGTTCGCGGTGAAGGAGCGTGGCGGGCATGCAACGCTGCCCGTGCTGCCGCTTGTCATCAGGGCCGGGGAATATCTCCCCACGCGTCACCTTGTGCAGATCGTCCGCATGAGCGATGCCGATGAGGCGGCTCTCACGACGCTCCACCATGAGATCGAATCGCTGCTCCACATCCTCGACACGCCGGCGTCGGGACTGCGATCCCTTTCCGACTGGGCTGCGGCGCAACCGGACAGCGTGCCGGCCCGCCGCGTGTCACTCCACCAGGCCGTCCCCTCCGGGCGGTCGCCGCTGACACGATGGTCTGACATCTACACCCTCATTGAGACCGTGCAGCGCTACCGCGACACGTATCTCGCCCGGCTCGACGGCGGCGCGGGTGCGGAGATGGTGGAGCCCATCGACCAGCTCTTCAGCCATCTTCATGGTGGGAGCGTGGCCCGGGCCAGCCTGCTGCCGCAGTTCGGTCCGTCGCTGCTCAAACTGCAGCGTGTTCTCGCCATTCTCGACGCCGAGGCGGCGACGATGCGTGATGATCTCCGGACCTTGGTGTTGCTGGCAGAACAGGTGGATGACGGGCATCTCCATCAGCCACACGCCGAGCACATGCAGGGGATCCATCTGCTGGAGCTGTTGATGTCGATGAAGGCACCCGTGGCCATCAATCCCGCGGTTCTGACCGGATGGTCCTGGCTTGCCCCGCCGACGCTTGCCTCTCACATCATGGCGGAAGCGGTGTCCCATGTGGAACGACGCGGCTGGGAGATCCACTTCGTCCAGATCAGGCACGCCTCCTACCACGAAATCGAGGGACGTGGGCGGGACTGGAATTCGCGCACGTATGTGCTTCTCACCCAGACGTTGATGTCGCTGGCGGTGATCCGCTGCGCCATCGGCGATCCGGATCTCCTTGCCGCCGGATGGGATGATCTGCCGGTCAACACCGTGATCGATCTCCAGGTGCGCGACGACGTGCTTCTCTTCAGCCGGACACCCTCCGCCGTGCATACGGGGATGGACCTTCCGTGGAAGGTGGTGCAGTATTGGAACGTCATCGCCTTCTCCCGCTGCCCTGTGATCGGTGCCTGTGAATACCAGGCACTCCTGCGGATGCGCTCCCATGCATACAGCCCCGACGACGATGGGATGCTGTGTTCGGGCACCCCCCGCATGCAGCGGTGGTTTGCCGGGGCCCACATCGCGATGGACGACGCCGCCATCGACGGGCTGAACGCGGAGATGCTGCAATCGGCCGCCCGGCGCGAAAGCGCGCTCAAGGCCTGGAAGGTGGGGGAGGAGGGAAGCGGGGCGCGGTATCCGAGCCTCGAACTGATTCCCGCCAGGAACGCGCCGACGGAACTCCCCATCCCCGGCATCCAGGAAAGGATGCTGGCGGAAGCCTGCGAATCCTGGGAGCAGCAGTCCCAGACGAACCGTGTGGTGACCTCCTTTCTCGCCATCATGGCGATTGCCCTGATCATCGCCGCGGCATTGCTTCTGCCGACAGAGGCGGGATTCATCGCATCCGGGGGGATTGCCGCACTGGCGCTGGGGGTGGCCCTGGTCCGCCACATCCGGCTGCGACTCGCACGCCCCGAGCTTGCGCCCTCGCCCGTGGGGGAATTCATCCACCGTGCGGTGTCCGCCGTTGCCGAGGCCATCGATCAACCGGATCCTGACGGGGGGAGGAGTCCGGTGCGGCACACCCGGATGCCCGACGGTGGGTATCGCGTGTATCTCGAGACAGAGAATGAAGACCGGGCCCGCGAGTTTGTCGAGACTGTTGCGGAGTTGTTTCACCCCCCCTCACAGGTCAGACGGCAGCTCCATGTCCACTCCCTCACCACGGGGAGGAAGCGCCTGAAGGAGCTTGTACGAAGCCGTGCCGGGGGGCGGACGATGGTGGAAACGCTGGTGCTGGCCTACCCGACACACATCGCGCAATCGCAGGAGCGCGAGCGACGTTTCCTGCAGGCGTGGCAGCAGCACATCGGTCATGGTGTTGTCCGCGATACCACCCCGGATTCCGCATCCAGCGGTGGAGTGATCGCCGGCAGTTCCATCATCGGGCACTGCAGTGTCATCGACGTCCTGGATTGATGATCGGGCGTGAGGGGAGATTTCCGATCTGGCGATTGACAAATATTTCACGTACATTTTGTTCTGACGCGGGCTGTTGATGTGATCAACAGCCCGGCATATTCCACAATTTTCAAGGATTGTTATGAACGGTTTCATGGACAAACGCCTGGGATTGATCATCGCGCTCGCTGTCAGCTCGGCCCTGGCATTTGTGGTGCTTCCCACCATCCTGCCCTCCCCGGAAACGTATCTGAACGATCTGTCGGCGAGGTACAAACTCGTCCTCGGATCCGCGAAGGGTGCGCGGAAGCATGCTCCCGGTCTGGAGTACTTCTACCGGACGCGTCTGTATGGCAATCCGGGAGTCAATGTGGACCGGTTGCGGATGGATGCATCGGAAGCCATGGTGCGGCGCGAATCACAGGCGCTCAACAAGTCGGTGTTCACCAATGCGTGGACATCCATCGGCCCGCGAAACCTGGCCGGTCGCATGAAGGCGATCGCATTCCACCCGGTCAATCATCAGATCGTCTATGCCGGAGCAGCCTCGGGTGGTGTCTTCAGGTCCACTGATGGTGGAGCCAACTGGCAGGCGGTCATGGACAATGCCCCCTCCATCCCTGTCGGGGCGATTGCCATCGACAAGAACAATCCCGATGTCGTGTTCGCAGGCACCGGCGAGCCGGTCATGGACATCTCCCGCGTGCGTTCGGCCCCCTCGTACTACGGCGTGGGTGTGATGAAATCCACTGACGCGGGTTCGACATGGGAGGCTCTGCCGTGGCCCACAAAATCCTCCGCGATCTTCCGCATCGTGCTGCATCCCACGTCGTCGGACACCATGCTGGTGGCGACACGATCCAACCTCATGAAATCCACCACGGGGGGAAAGACGTGGATCTCCTCCGCCCTTGCCGGCGTCTGCACGGATGTGCGGTACAAGATCGGCAATCCCTCCATCGTGTTCGCGGCGATCGGCAACGATGACGGCGGCATGAACAACGGCATCTGGCGTTCCGGTGCCGGCGGCGACCGTTACACCTGGGTGAAGTGTGCCACGAACTTCCCGTCCTCCGATTCCACCGGCCGCATCATCCTTGCCCAGACGCCTGCCGATCCCAATCTCCTCATGGCCTTCGTCTCACTCAAGTACAGCCTTGTCGGCTCCTCCGGCAACGATTTTCTGGCCCTGATGAAATCCACCGACGACGGTGCCACTTGGGAACGCGTCAAGACCAACCTGAAAAGCAACTACACCAACGGCCAGGCCTTCTACGATTTCTGTGCCAACATATCGCCGCTCGACAAGAACGTCATCTTTACCGGTGGTCTCGAAGTGTACCGGTCCACGAACGGCGGTGTGAGTTTCTCGCAGGTCACCTCCGGCAACGAACCCGTGCATGTGGATCAGCACGTGATCGAGTTCCAGCCTGTCACAAACCACGTCTACATCGGAAACGACGGTGGCATCTACAAGAGCGTCACCAACGGGGCATCCTGGGACAACCTCGGTTACACGCTGCAGACCATCCAGTTCTACACCGTGCACGTGGATCCGAACGAGCCCCTGCGCATCCTCGGTGGCACGCAGGACAACGGAACACAGCGCCTCGCGCGCACAACGGACTGGAGCTGGGCCATCATCAACGGCGGCGATGGCGGCTATTGCGCCTTCGACCCGAAGAACTCCAACACCATCTTCAGTCGCATCACCGTCTACAACTATCCGTTCCGCTCCACGAACGGTGGCAGCAGTTGGACCCCGTTGAACCGTGGTTTCCAGACAGACCTCGACCGCTCCAACTGGATCCCGCCGACCATCCTGGTGGGCACCACAAATCCCAAGCTGTACACGGCGACCCAGTTCGTCTATGTCGCCACCAACGTGACCAGCCCCATGTCCACCCCCACATGGAACGCGATCAGCACGGACCTGACGAAGCGCAATTCCTACGAGTCGGTGATCGCCACGATGACTGTCGCCCCCAGCAACAGCAACGTGATGTACGTCGGCACCGGTGACGGCAAGGTGCAGAAGACGACCAATCTCAACGACGTCGAGGTGCAGTGGGAGGATCTGACGCGCACGAACCTGCCGAACCGCTGGATCACCCGGGTGATCACCGATCCGAACAACGAGAACATCTGCTACGTCGGCTACTCGGGCACGGGCACGGGCCATGTGTTCAAGACGGTGGATGGCGGTGCGACATGGACCGACATCTCACTCAAGGCAGGCGGCTTTCCCGATGTCCCGGTGAACTCGATCGCCATCCCGAAGAACATGCCCAACGTGCTCTTTGTGGCGACGGACCTCGGCGTGCTTGTCACGACAGACGGCGGCACCTCCTGGGCGCGCTTCGGGACAGGGCTGCCGAACGTGGTGGTCTACGATCTCGCCATCAACTCGGCGAACCAGCTCATCGCCGCAACGCACGGTCGCGGGATGTGGATCACCGACGCCGTGGTGGGTGTGAACTCCACCGAGGTGGCCATCGACGGCGACTTCGTGCTGGAGCAGAACTACCCAAACCCCGTCATCATGTCCACACATTCCAGCACTGCGGTGAACTACGCCGTGAGCAGGCCGATGCATGTGACACTGTCTGTGTTCGACATGAACGGCCGCATGGTGCAGACCATCGACCGTGACCACAGCCAGCCGGGGCGCTACAGCGCCGTCATCTCGCCCGCGGATCTTCCGGCGGGTGTGTACTTCTACTCGATGACAAACGGAACGACGACACAGACGAGGAAGTTCGCCATCGTCCGCTGACCCCGTCGTCTCACGTCTCTCCATGAAGCCCCGTTCCAGCGAACGGGGCTTCGTCGTTCACAGCGCCCCGCAGGATGCGAAACGGATTCTGCGCCAGCCCGGATTGCGATGTAACCATCTCACACATCCGATGTCTATATTTCGTGTTGACGCACAATGACAACACACATGATTCACGTCTCCCTTCGCTCATGTCCGTGGCAACAAGCATCCATCATATTCATCCACCCCAGGAGAACCCCATGAAAAACCTCATCCTTCCGGTTGTGCTCGTCCTGGCACTTGCGCTCAGTGCATGCGACAAGTCCTCTGTGGCACCCACCGGACCGACGAACAACAGCGTTGCAGCAGTGCAACTGCTTGGAAGCCTCGATCTGACAACGGATCAGGAGTTGCAGCTTGACCAGGCCTTCTACCTTGGTGAGGATCTCGAGAACACCCTCACACCTCGCCAGACCAAGGCGATCAATGATCTCGTCATCATGTTCACCCCGCCCGACAGCATGGGTGGCCGCATCCGCCAGGCCGTCATGGACATGGACGCCATGATGTACTTCCGCCTGATCCTCAAAGCGAATCCGGACATGTCCGACGAGATGAAGAAGGCGATCTACGATCTCATCGTCGCCTCGGCGAAGAACCGCCTCGCCATCATCCTCGAGAACAAGGAAAACCCGGACGTCATCCGTGATCTGTTGAAGACGGAGCATGAGGCCCTCATCGCCGCCATCAACGAGCTCATCGGACCGGAAGCCGTGAAGAACGCCGAGGATCTCAAGGCGAAGATCGAGCAGGAACGCAAGGACCGCATGGAGAAGCTGCTTGAGCAGCGCATCCAGCGCCAGGTGGATCAGCTCACAAAGTTCCTCGGTCTCGATGAGGAGCAGGCAGCCGCCATCAAGGCCATCCTCATCGCCCAGGAGAAGCAGATCCAGGCGCTGCGTGAGCAGTACAAGGGCGATCCCGAAGGCTTCCGCGCCGCGTTGAAGGAACTCCAGGCGGCAACGGACAAGGCCATCTCCAACCTCCTCACCGACGAGCAGTTGAAAAAGTGGGAGGCTCTGAAGAACCGGCGTCATGGCGGTGGTGGTGGTCCCATCATCATCGGGCCCCGTGGCTGACGCTCTGATCGAAAAAAACCCCGTTGCTTCAACGGGGTTTTTTTTCGTCGTGCCATTGCTTTGTGATCGCCCGCACATTTCGTACCTTGACACGTCACAATGTGGCTTCCGTTCTCGCCAACAGTTTGCGTGTCCACCACACCCATCAACAGCATCGCACCCATGGAAAAGTTCGATCTTTTTCAGCACCCGATTTTCATCGTCGATGATGAGCGGCAGAATCTCGCCCTGCTTCGCATGTGGATCGAGAAGATCTGGCGGTTCCCGGTCAGGGAGTTCATCTCCCCGGGCGAGTGCATCAAGAACCTGCCCACCGAACCGAGCCTTGTCATCCTCGACATCATGATGCCGGAGATGGATGGCATCACCCTGCTCAAGCTCATCAAGAGCGACTATCCGCACATCCCCGTGGTGCTGCTGTCCGCACAGGGGAACGTGCAGATGGCGGTCGATTCCATCCACATGGGTGCCTTCGACTACCTCACCAAACCGGTGGACAGGGACAGGCTCGAGGTCGTGCTCCGCAACGCGATCAAGGAGTTCCAGCTCGCCTGTGAGCTGCGGGACATGAAGAAGCGTCTGGCACAGAACACGGCCTTCACCCAGATCATCTCCATCGATGCCAGGATGAAGAAGGTGTTCGACCTCATCAAGAAATCGGCCAATTCCATGATCTCGGTTCTGATCCAGGGGGAGAGTGGCACGGGGAAGGAGCTTGTGGCGCAGGCGCTGCATTCCATGAGCATCCGTGCATCGAAACCCATGATCGTGGTCAACTGCGCCGCCATCCCATCGGAGCTTCTGGAGTCGGAACTGTTCGGCCATGAAAAGGGATCCTTCACCGGGGCCGACAGCATGAAGGTCGGCAAGTTCGAGGCGGCCAGTGGCGGGACGCTCTTCCTCGACGAGATCGGTGAGATGGAGTTCCAGTTGCAGGCGAAGCTTCTGCGGGCCATCCAGCAGAAGGAGATCACCCGCGTCGGCAGCGTGCATCCCATCCAGGTGGACGTGCGGATCATCTCCGCCACCAACAGGGATCTCATGCAGCTTGTCCGGGAGGGGCGCTTCCGCGAGGATCTGTATTACCGCCTCGCCACGTTTCCGATTCTGATCCCGCCTCTGCGCGAGCGTCCGGATGACATTGTTCTCCTGGCCGAGCATTTCCTGGAGCGCTCCATCGACCGGCAGCAGAAGGATGTCCGGGGTCTGTCCAAGGAGGCCATGATAGCCCTGTCACGGTATCAGTGGCCGGGCAATGTGCGTGAACTCCAGAGCGTCATCGAGCGCGCCATCATCCTGGCCGACGAGCCCGTGATCACGCTGGAGCAACTGCCCCTGGAAATCGCTGAAACAGATTCCTCCTCGGGTGAGCAATATTCGGCCGGCGTCTTCAACATCCTTTCCCCCAACGATCTCGTGCCCTTCGAATCGTTCAAGAAGAGCATCATCAAGAAGGCCTACCAGGTGTGCGAGGGCAACATCAGCGAGGTGGCGCAGCGCCTGAACATCAGCCGGACCACGGTCTATCGCATGCTTGAGGGCGACACCAACCTCTGATCCCCCCATAAAAAAGGACCACCGCAAGGGGGGTTACTTGCGGTGGCGTGAGGTTGATCCTCGGTATGGTGTGTGTTTTTGGTATAACTGTGTCGCTGGGGAAGCGTCACAGAATGGGTTCGCGAGGAGATTACCCGGAGGAACCGGGCTTGCGATTTTGACAGAGACCCCCTGTGTCAACGCAGGTAGGGTATTGTGTTGGGAGAGCTTTCTTCTGGGTGATATGTCTGTTATTCAACAGGTTCATGGCGTACAAGATAGTGCATCGGGGAGGGAAAATCAACTGGATTTTTCCACGCCTTGCACCCTTTGGCGTCAGGCGTAATCGCGCAGGGAACCTTCCAGCGCAGACTTCGCACTGGTTTGTGCATCGCGGTACTTGACGATGACCGGAGTGTAGATCGCGATGTCGTGCTGCTTCGCGAAGGCGCCCCGTGCCGGTCGGCTTCCCTGCACCACCACCGCACCTGCAGGGATGACGAGCGGCTCCTCCTCGGTGGCCGTGTGCACCGTGGCCTTCACCAGATCATACACGGGAGTGGACCGTGTGAGCACCACACCGGTGCCGATCACAGCGCCCTCTGAAACCCGCGTACCCTCGTAGATTCCACAATTGCCTCCGACCAGCACATCATCCTCGATGATCACCGGCAGCGCCCCCACCGGCTCCAGCACACCGCCGATCTGCACCCCGGCACTCAGATGGACATTGCGGCCGATCTGTGCGCAGGAACCCACAAGGGCATGGCTGTCGACAAGCGATCCGGAACCCACCCAGGCGCCGATGTTGACATAGGACGGTGGCATCACGATCACGCCAGGAGCCAGGTGGGCGCCATCGCGGACCGTGGTGCCACCCGGAACGATCCGGCATCCGGAATCCAGGTCGAAACGCTGCACTGGCAACGTGTCGCGGTCCGTGAAGCTGAACGTGTCGCCGGCGGGGAGGGAGGCCAGCACACCGATGCGGAATGCCCAGAGGATGATCTCCTTCACCCGGTGGTTGACCACCCATGTACCGGATTCCCTGGATGCGGCACGCAGTGTTCCGTCACGGAGCCGCTCCCAGATGGTGGCAAGCATCGCGCGGTGCTCGTCGGTCACCGCGCCGGGCGGGACGGAGAGGAGGTGGTCGATGATGGTTTCGGGGGTCATGGGGTGCTCCTTTCTGCTCTTTCGAGGGGCCCATCCGGGCTTTTTCTTGCTGATGTGATTTTGTAACTTGACTCGCTTGAAACAGGCACTGGCCATTCGCAGGATAAAAGTATGAAATTCCCGATTTTCTTCCTTCTTGCCCTCCTTGCCCTCCCTCTCACCGCCCAGGAATCCGTGACCTGGGACGAGGCTCCCCAGTTCTCCGTCGATCTCGACAACAGACCGGACCCGGGAATCCGCCTCTTCCAGCCGTCGAACCACAAGCCGTTTCTGCTTCTCACCTCAAGCGCCTTCAAGGCCGTCCTGGTGATCGATCTCCAATCCCGCGTTGTGCATGAGATCGCCGTGAAGGAGGTGAAGGCTGATGGCGAGTACGCGGTTGCCACGAAAGGGATTCCGCAGGGGCGCATGGTGGCGAAATACGGAGTGGATGGGGCGCGTGCCTCGTTTGGGTACCTGGGGAAGGTGTATGTGGTGAAGGCGAAGGAGCCGATCGTCGGTGAAGCGACGGAGGCGATGATCTATCAGCACAGTCCACTGTACGCCATCCTGCGCGACAAATACAAGCCGAAGAAGGCGGCGGTGGATTTCATGAAATCCTACGGAACGAAGACGGAGGTGGTGGTGATCTTTGCCACCTGGTGTCCGACGTGCAAGCGTCTCCTGCCGCATTTTCTCCGCCTCATGAAGGACGCGAACAATCCCGTCTTTTCCATGAAGTTCTTCGGTCTTGCCATGGGCGGCGCAGAACCGAAGTGGATCGTGGACACCTACGGGCATGATTACCCCGCGTTCATCTTCTACCAGAACGGGAAGGAGAAGGCCCGGATCTTTGGCGATCCACCGGGCCTCATCGAGCAGACCGTCGTCAACCTCCTGAAGCGGTGATGCGATGACCTCCGGGCTCAAGGCGCCGTATGTGCTGGCGCGCATCTTTCAGATCGCCGTGGCGCTGATCCTGATCTTCGCCGCTGTTCTCAAGGCTTTCGACCCTGAGGCCTTCGCCCTGCAGATCGCCGAGTATGGCATCTTTCCGGACCTGGCAGGCATCGGGGCGTGGGGATTCCTCCTTGCCGAGTTCACCCTCGGAGCGTTTCTCATTCTGAACCTGTACTCCCGCCTCACCAACCTCGCCACCATCGCCCTGCTTGCCCTGTTCATCGGGGTCACGTTCTATGCGATGCAAAACGGTGTCATGGAAAACTGCGGATGCTTCGGCAACCTCGTCCACAGGCCGCCCACCCAGGTGATGCTCGAGGATGCGGTGATGTTGCTTGCTGTGTCGTATTCCACCTTTGTCCTGTGGAACAGCGATCCGATCGCCATCAAGCCGCGGGTGATCATTGCGAGCATCTTCGTGGTGCTTGCCATGGCGACGGCCGTCTTCAGTCGTCATCTGCCGGTTGACAACTATGTCACCGAGCTTCGCCCCGGGGTCAGGCCCCAGCCATGGTTGTCGCAGAACCTCCGTGTGGATCTGGCCGAGGGGAACTTCATGGTGTTTCTTGTGTCGATGCTGGCCGACAATTTTCCCGATCAGGCGCGGCGGATCTCTCTCATCAGCCAGAACCTGCCCGACCAGGTGCTTCCCGTGGTTCTGATCGTGGATCCGGCGGACGAGCTTGTCAAGCTCACGTTCCAGTACGGCATCGCCTGCCCGGCCGGCTGGGTCGACAGCAAGGCGGCGCGGCGGCTCTATCGGACGCTGCCTCGAAGCTTCCTGATCCGTGACGGGCGCATCACCCGCGTGTGGAACGGCATCGCCGCCATGTCCGACATCACCCCCATGCTTGCCGCGCCAGCCACAGACCAGTGAGGAGACCCCAGATGCGACGAATCCGGATCTACACACGCAAGGGTGACACGGGTGGCACCGTTCTGATGGGGGGAAGAAAGGTGGGGAAGGACAGCCTCCGCGTGGAGGGGTATGGGACGGTTGACGAGCTGAACTCGTTTGTCGGTCTCGCCCAGGCAGCAGTCAGCAATGAAACGCTGATGGAGGTGCTCACCCACACACAGAACGAGCTCTTTGTGCTGGGAGCCGATCTTGCGACGCCGATGGACGTGACATCAGATTCCGTCATCCGCATCACCGACCAGGCCATCGAGCGCATGGAGAAGGTCATCGACCTTCTCGAGGATGAGCTGCCGCCCATCCGGTTCTTCATCCTTCCCGGAGGTGAAGAAGGCGCGGCCCGCCTGCACGTCTGCCGTTCCATCTGCCGCAGGGCCGAACGGCTTGTCGTCCGCCTTGCGGCCATGGAGGAGATCAACCCGGTCGCCATCGCCTATCTGAACCGCCTGTCGGATCTCCTCTTTGTGATGGCGCGGTACGCCAATCACGTCACCGGCACCCCCGAAACCCGCTGGACACCGTAAACCAACCAATGCCGCCCATGTTCATTGCCATCGCCGGAAACATCGGATCTGGAAAGTCATCCCTCACGCGCCTGTTGGAGCACCGCTTCGGCTGGAAGCCGTACTATGAATCTGTCGACAACAATCCCTACCTGCCGGATTTCTATGCCGACATGAAGCGCTGGTCCTTCCACCTTCAGGTGTATTTCCTCTCACAACGGTTCATCGTCCATCGACATCTGATCGAGGAGCCGGGCACGGTGGTGCAGGACCGCTCCATCTACGAGGATGCGGAGATCTTTGCCGCCAACCTCCACGCCATCGGGCGGATGGACGACCGTGATTACGAGAACTACCTCGCCCTCTACGGTGCCATGACCTCGTATCTCCACCCCCCGCATCTGTTGATCTACCTCCGGGCGGATGTCGACACGCTTCTCAAACAGATCAGGCTGCGAGGAAGGGATTTCGAGCAGAGCATCGAACGCAGCTATCTCGACCAGCTCAACACGCTGTACGATGGATGGATCGCGAAATACCGGCTCGGTCCCCTGCTCGTCGTGGACACCAATGAAATGGACTTTGTCCACGATGTGGGGGCACAGGATGAGTTGATCGCGCGGATCCACGACAGGCTCATTGCCATTGGCTGACATGCGACCGGTCCAGGGTTGTCGGCGCCGCACCGCCGGGCACCATCACTCCATGTGGTGGGTGCTGCTGTGCGCGCTGCTGGCTGTCGGTCTCACCCCGGTGCAGGCACAGACCGGCACGGTGACGGGCACGGTCCGCGACCCACAGGGGACAGCGCTGGCCGGTGCCAGCATCGTGGTGAAGGGCACGGTGCTCGGAGCAGCGACATCTCCTGATGGTGGATTCCAGGTGCGGAACATCCCTGTTGGAACGCGGGAGCTTGTCGTGAGCATGGTGGGGTATCGGCGCATGATCGCCCCGGTGGAGATTGTCGCCGGGACGGTGGCACGCGTGGACATCGTCCTTGTGGAGGCGGCGATCCAGTCAGGTGAGGTTGTGATCACGGCCGGGCGCCGGCCGCAGAGCCTGGAGGAGGTGCCGGTGAGCATGGCGATCGTCGACGGCCGCGACATCGAGCGGCGCAACCAGGTGAGTCTCGACGATGCGCTTCGGTACATACCCGGTGTGAACATGACGGAATCACAGGTCAACATCCGCGGGTCCAGCGGGTACAGCCGGGCGTTCGGGACGCGTGTGCTGATCCTGGTGGACGGCATTCCCCAGTTGTCGGGGGATGCGGGAGAGATCAAGTACGACGCGATACCGATGTTCACGATCGACCGCATCGAGGTGGTGAAAGGCGCTGGCTCGGCGCTGTACGGATCGAGCGCGCTGGGTGGGGTGATCAATGTGATCACACGGGAACCGGAGCGGAGGATGACGCGGGCACGTGTGTCCGCAGGGTTCTACGAGCAACCCTGGTACCCGGAGTGGCGCTGGTGGGGGAGCGGGGTGCAGGCCTTTGGAGGCGTGGATGTGCAGCACGCCGATCGTCTCGGGGCGTTCTCCTACATGCTCACGGGCGGCTTCCATCGCAACGCCGGGTACCGGCAGAACGATGATTACACGCGGTGGAACCTCAATGGCAAGGCACGCCACCGCATTGACGGGCAATCCGATCTCGGTGTGTTCGCCACGTATGCCTCGGACAACCGCGGCAACTGGATCTACTGGCGCGGTCTCGATTCCGCACTCATCCCGCCGTCCTCAGCCGACCTCACCGAGCACATCGTCTCCACGAAATTCCAGACAGGAGCGCATTACCGCAGGACGGTCAGTCCATCATTCTCCTGGTCGGCACGGGGGCATCTCTACAGGACGGCCTACGACACACACAGCGACAGTTCCACCTACGAGTTCCGTCCGAATGACAGGACGCAGTCCTCGGCAAATGCCTGGGGGTTGGAGGTGCAGGGATCATGGGCGCCGCATGCCACCGACATGCTCGTTTTTGGTGTCGATGGGACATACAGCACGGTGGACGCCAGGACGTACGGACGGAAAGCAGGGTATTCCGGGGCAGTCTATGTGCAGAACGAATGGACGGTGCAGCCGGGGCTGACGCTGTCCACCGGAGCGCGCTTTGATCTGACACGGGTTGATTCCCTGGAATCAGCCAGCCAGTTCAACCCACGCGCCGGTATCGCCTGGTCGATGTTCGAGGGCACGACGCTGCGGGCCTCGGTGGGCAGGGGTTTCCGGTCGCCATCCATCGCCGAACGTTTCGTGCAGGCATCGGGTGGCACGATCCGCACCAAGCCCAACCCGGCACTGCGATCTGAGAGCAGTGTGTCCTACGAGGCAGGTGTGAAGCAGATGCTGCCGTTCGGGACGATGCTTGATGTGGCGGGGTTCTGGAGCGACTACGAGAACCTTGTGGAGCCGACCATCGATCCTGCAGACGGGATGGTGCGTTTCGAGAACATCACGCGTGCCCGCATCCGTGGTGTGGAGATCGGCGTGATGGGGTCGCTGTTCCATGGGCTGTTCGAATACTCGGCCGGGTACACCTGGATGGAGCCGAAGGATCCACGGACCGATTCGACGCTCAAGTACCGTCCCCGACATCTGCTGTTCGCCACCGCCGGGGTGCAGCACGCCGGTGTGTCGTTGACAGCGGATTACCGGTACGTCAGCCGCATCGACGCCATTGACGATGCCGCCGGGCTGCTGATCCGCAACGCCGACATCCGTGTTGCCACGCAGGTGGTGGACCTGCGGCTTTCCTGGGATCTGGCATCCATCGCCATCCCGCTTGTGGCAACGTTTTCGGTCGACAACCTGCTCCAATACCATTATTCCGAAATCATCGGCAACATCGCCCCGATCCGCCATTACACGCTGACCCTGCAGTGGCAGAACTGACTTGGAAGGCTGAATGCAGAAAAGGCCCCGTCTCTGACGAAGCCTTTTCTTTTGGTGCGGAAGGCGGGACTTGAACCCGCATGCCCTTGCGAGCGCCACCCCCTCAAGATGGTGTGTCTGCCAATTTCACCACTTCCGCATTTTCCTGTGAGGCTGGATGGGCTTGAACCATCGACCCTCTGCTTAAAAGGCAGATGCTCTACCACTGAGCTACAGCCCCTCATCTGCCGTGGTCAACAAATGTACAAAAGCGATGCGGCCTGCGCAAGCATCGCGTGCATTTTTTTCGCGACGCGTGAACGATGATGCCGACTGGAGCGGCCGTGGATTGTCCGGGAGCGTCGCTTCCCCCATATTTGCGGGTGCACCACTGGAGGATGCCTCCCCGACCATGAACCACGCACCCTGTGATCTGATTGTCTTCGACCTCGACGGAACGCTCATCGACACCCGTCGAGACATCATCGATTCCGTGAACCGTCTGCTGGTGGCGCGGGGCCACGCCACGCTCCCGGACGACCGCATCATGCCGATGATCGGCCTCGGCATGCGGCACCTGGTGCGGGAGGCCCTGCTGGCTGCCACGGGATCGGATGCCGGGCTGGACCACGCCCTGCACGAGTATGCGTCTATCTACGAGGCCCACATGTTCGATGCGGCGGCACCGTATCCCGGGGTGCGGGAGGCGCTTCCTTCGCTCGAACCCGTTCTTGCCGTGCTGACAAACAAGGGAACCGCCTTCGCTGTACGTATGCTGGACGTCTTCGGAATGCGCGCGTGGTTTCGTCACATCGTGGGCGGAGACACTCCTCACGGTCTGAAACCGGATCCCACGGGGCTGCGGGCGATCATCGCCGCCTGCGGCACCAGCCCGGAACGCACACTGATGGTGGGGGATTCGGTGCACGACATTGAGGCGGGGCGGGCGGCGGGAGCACGCACCTGTGCGGTGACCCACGGTTTTCAGCCGGAGGAGGCGCTTCGGATCTCGAGCCCGGACTTCCTTCTCCACCATTTTGGTGACCTCATGGGAATTGCCGCCGGTCGTTGCTTTCATCCTTGATTCTCCTTACTTTCTTGTAAGGAAACTGTCGGGTTGATTCCTTACTCTGCATCCTACTCACAGCCACCCCGCCCGAATGGAAGAGAATTATTTCGACACCGAACTGACACATGCCACGATCCTGTCACGGGTAAACACTCTCTACCAGATTTCGAACGATTTGATCAGCAACATGGCCAATGTGGCCTCTCTGTTGTATTGGAGCATGGACGGCATCAACTGGGTCGGATTCTACATTCGCAAGGGGGACACGCTTGTCCTCGGGCCCTTCCATGGCAAGCATGCCTGCGCATCGATCGCCATGGGGAAGGGCGTGTGCGGGCTTGCCGCACAATCGAAGAAATCCATCATTGTTCCCGATGTCCACAAATTCAATGGCCACATTGTGTGCGATTCGGCCACCCTGTCGGAAATCGTGGTGCCGCTGATCTACAAGGGGCGCGCGATCGGCGTGCTGGATGTGGACAGCCCGATGCTTGACCGGTTCAAGCAGCAGGATCAGCACTTTTTCGAGGACGTGGCGCAGCAGTTGATGATCTCAGTCGGTGACAACATCCCCAAGTGGTAGCGCCCAGCACCATTTCCCATACCGAAATTTCGCATCCCCGAAGGCTCGTATGCACAGGGCGGGTTGCGTATTTTTGGATCTGTCATCGGCGGTGCGCACAGTGCGCTCTCGCCGCGTTTTGCCTCCATTCCCCACATCGTGGAACCACCCGCTGACGCCACCCCTTTCCTGAGCAGACCCGCCGCCGGCATGACACGTCTACGGCATCAGACCCTGTGGCACTTCAGTTCGCAGGCGGTGAACGCCGCGCTCGGCTTCGCCTCCACCGTGCTGCTGACCCGGACGCTGTCTGTGGAGGACTTCGGCCTGACGTCCTTCGTGCTTGCGCTCGTGCAACTCGTCTCCGTCTTCTTCGATTTCGGCGTCTCGTCCGCGACGATGCGCCTTGCGGCGGTGACGCAGGACGCCGGAGAGGCCCGCGTGCTCCACGCCGCGTCGCTGCAGCGTGCCGCCCGCAACGGCGGGCTGTTTGCCCTCGCCATTGTGCCGGTCGCATCGCTTTTCGCCCTGGTGGCGGAGCATGGTCTTCACACGCCCGTCCCGGACGGCACCACGCTGATGCTGGTCGGGGTCGTCCCCATCCTCTGGAGCTATCTGCTGCTGGAGCCGGCCATCGCGGCCCTGCAGGGGAGGAACGCGATCGGCACACTCGCCCTCCTCCTTCCTGTCGCCAAGCTTCTCCATCTGGCGCTGTACCTTGCCTGTCTGGCCGGCGGCCTCGTCTCCGCACGCGTTGCGGTGCTCACCACCATCCTGGGGGTTGGCGGAGCAGCCACACTGATGTGGACCCGGCTGCGGCCCGATGCGCGAGGAGTGGATCGGGGGCGCGAGCTTCTGCGTCAGGAGATCCGGCACTTCGGCCGTGAGGTGTACCTGGGCAGGATCGTGGACGGTGTCACGAACGGTCTGGACAAGGTGGTGATCACCCTCGTCTCTGGTGTGGCGGCTGGTGGCGTCTACGCCGTGGCCTTCATCATGACCATGCCGCTTGGCATGTTGAGCAGCGCCCTCTCGGCCAGCGCCTACAGGCGTTTCGCCACCATGTCCCGCATCCCGCGGCAGGTGCTGTGGACGAATGCGACCTGGTGCCTCGGGGGGGGTGTGCTGCTCGTCGCCGGTTGCGAGCTCATCATCCCGTGGATCTTTCCGGCGAAGTACGGCGACGCGCTTCGCGTGCTCCCCCTCCTGGCCGGTGGTGCTGCGCTTGCCGGGCTCAATCAGCCCTTCCACGCCTTCCTTTCGGCCCACCGCCAGGGGCGGGCGATCAAGGTCATGTCCATCACCACCTCCAGTCTCAACATCGCTGCCAACCTCACACTCATTCCGTTTCTCGGCATGCATGGCGCGGGAATTGCCCTTGTATTGAGTTATGGTTTGAATATCTTGATGAACCTCCACTACTACCATGACTGGCGTACCAGTGCATCGAACGACCGTGAACATTAGACGATTCCCTTCCATGCCAACAACAGCCGGCCCTGAGTTCCATCGCCGCGGAACACCGCCGCACAGAATGGCCCGGGTTCTCCTGCTCGCCGCTGCGGGGGCATGCCTGCTTGCCACCTCCCCGGCTCGTGCACAGCTCACGGGTCGCATCACCATTCTTGCATCGGATGCCCGGGGGATCACCATCGAATACCGTCCCGCCCTGACGAGGCGCACCATCGGCGGCGGTGCTGCGGCCATGACCGCCTATGTGCTCGACGGGGGAATCCGACCGGGATCGATGCAGGCGGGCGAGCCCGATCTGCCCTTGTACTCGCATCCGCTGGTGGTGCGCGGCCTGGCAGGCAACAGCGTCATGGTGCTCGAGGACGACTACCACACCGACCGGGACGTGGTGGTGCCGCCTGTGCCCTCGGTCAGGATTGATGGCGGAGTGGCAGAGGAGCGACTCGTCACGGGGCCGGCGTATTCGTCCGCCGGATTCCAGCCGGCGTCGATTGCCCGGCTTCGTGAGCCCGGGATCGCCCGCGACCAGATGCTTGCATCGCTCGAGGTGCACGTGGTGCAGTACGATCCCGTTCTGCGGGTCGCGCGCGTCCATGACCGCATCGTGGTGCGCGTGACCTACGGCCCGCCCCATCCGGCGCTGACCTCGGCTGCCGGGGATGCGGCGTTCCAGGTGGATGCGATCAATGCGGACCAGGCGGGTCGCTGGAGGCTTCGTCAACCCGCGGCACGCAAGGCCGCGATCTCGCAGCTTGCCACCGGTTCCTGGTACCGGATCGAGACGACGGAGGAGGGCATGTACCGCCTGCCGCTGTCGTGGTTCAGCGCCGCCGGCATCGACATCGCCGCGGTGGATCCCAGGACCATCCGCATGTTTGGCAGCGGCGGACGTGAGCTGCCGCCGGATCCGGACGCCCTGCGCCCGGCGGATCTGCAGGAGATCGCCATCCTGGTGCATGGCGAGGCAGACGGCCGCTTCGACGAGGGGGATTACGTCGAGTTCTATGGACGGGGATTGAGCGGTTTTGTCTATGACAGCATCGCCGGGCGGTTCCGGCACTACATCCATCGTTTCGACAATGCCAACTCCTGGCTTCTGACCTTCGGTGGGGCGACAGGAAAGCGCATGCAGGGGCAGCCATCCCTGTCGATGCCGGCGCCGATGCAGCCCGCCTTTTTCCTTGGGAAGGACTTTGTGGAGGAGGAGGTGAACAACCTGCTGCTTTCGGGCAAGCTCTGGCTTTCGAAGAAGCTCACCGCCGGCCTCGGCAGCGCCAACCAGATCATCTACTCGCGCAAGCTCACGGGGTATGTGGAGGGGCAGCCGGTGCAGTACCGTGTGCAGTTGTACTCCGCCTCCGACAGACAGACGAGCAATTCCTTCACGCTGTCGGACAACGGCACCACCATCGGCATTGTCCCGATGGGCACCGTGGATTTTGACACCGACAGGGACGACATCGCTGCGAGCTCGGGGGAACGCTTCCTCACCTCGCGCGGGGCCATCGTCGACGACAGGAGCAACCTCACCATCGCCTACTCGTGCAGCAATCCCGACCGCAATCGTGGAGGCTATGTGGACTGGGTGGAATGGTACTACGCACGCCGCTTCGAGCCGGTGAACGATGTGCTCGCCTTCACAAGCCCGGACACCACCGCCACCGTTGAGTACGCGATCAACGGCTTCTCGATGAGCGACATCCATGTGTACGACATCACGAACCACGCCGACGTCCGCAGAATCGACGGCGCCTCCATCAGCGGTGGGACGCTGCGCTTTCAGGCGGCCGTCGTGGAGCGCTCGCCCCGGAGCTACTTCTCCTATGCCGCGACGGCGTTCAGAACGCCCGGCGCGCCTTCGAAGGTGGAGAACAGCACCCTTCTCGGCACCGACGGGGCGGAGTTCATCATCATCGCACCACGGGCGTTTCTCGCCGCGGCGGAGCGCCTCAAGGCCCACCGCGAATCCTCCACTCCCGCGATGAAGACACGCGTGGTGGTGCTGCCGGACATCTACACGGAGTTCAATTCGGGCGTGAAGGACCCCACGGCCATCCGCAACTTTCTGGTGCATGCCCTGCGGTCCTGGACGCCCGCGCCGAAGTATGTGCTGCTTCTGGGCGACGGGCACTACGACTACAAGGGCTACACCACGCGGGAGGAGATCCAAATCCCCGTCTGGGAGTCCGAGAACTCGATCAATCTGCTCGCATGCTATGTGACCGATGATTACTACGCCTGCGTGGCCGGTTCCGACAGGCGCGTGGATCTCGGGCTCGGCCGCCTGCCGGTGATGAGCGCCTCCGAGGCCGATGATGCAGTGAGCAAGATCATCCACTACGAGAGCGGGATGGACTTCGGTGGCTGGCGCAACCGCGTCTGCTTTGTGGCGGATGACGGCCTCACCACGCGTGGCGACGACATGAACACCCACACGCAGCAATCCGAGACGCTGGCAGCGGGACTGCCCCCGGACATCGAGCAGAAGAAGATCTACATCATCTCGTATCCGACGGAGAACACCGCGCAGGGGCGTCGCAAGCCCGATGCGAACCGGGCGATCATCGACCAGATCAATGAGGGCTGTGTGGTGATGAACTACACGGGCCACGGCAGTGAATCGGTGTGGGCGCATGAGCAGGTGCTGGTGTCCGACGTGTCGATCCCGCAGATGCGGAACACCGACAGACTCACCTTTGTCACGGCCGCCACCTGCACCTTCGGCCTGTACGACCATCCGAATCTCCGGAGCGGCATGGAGATGATGCTCATCAAGCCCGACGGTGGAGCGATCGGAGCACTCTGCTCGCCGCGCGTGGTGATCTCCGGCCAGAACTCCGTGTTCAACGAGTCCTTCTTCAACACCACCTTCCTCAAGGGCAGGGATGATGCCGGCCGCGTCAAACCGATCTCCACCTCGGTATGGGCCACGAAGCAGACGCTCTACGGCGATCCAGGCTACGAGAAGTTCCACCTCTTCTGCGATCCCACGGTCCGGCTCCTGTTGCCACGATTCCGTGGCTCGCTCGATTCCATCGTGGTGAACGGGCAGCGCGTCGCCACGGGCCGTGCGCAGCTCCGGGCGCTGTCGAAGGTCACCATGCATGCGAGCGTGCTCCAGCCGGATTCCTCCGTGTGGGCGGACTTCAACGGCACAGCCCAGGCGAGCCTCTTCGATGCGGAGCGGCACGTCCCCATACCGGAATGGAACAACTGGTCCTACGTCCAGCCCGGCGGGCTGCTTTTCAACGGGAAGGCGACCATCAGGAACGGGCAGTTTGCGGTCAGCTTCATCGTGCCGAAGGACATCTCCTACGAAAACGCCACGGGTCGCTTCGCGCTGTACTTTGATGACGCGAGGGAGGATGGTGCCGGGTATTCGATCGACCTCACCGTGGGGGGAAGTGACAGCACTGCCAGCCCCGATGGAAAGGGCCCGGACATCGATCTTTTCCTGGACAGCAGGGCCTTCCAGCCGGGCGATGTGGTGAACGAGCGCCCGCGCTTGATCGTGGATCTCTTCGATGAGCATGGCATCAACATGACGGGCCTTGGCATCGGGCACAGCATCGAGTGCCGGCTCGACAAATCCGACAGGAGCATCGTTCTGAACTCGTATTTCACGGGCGATGTGGATTCGTATCAGAAGGGATCGGTGGAATATCAGCTCGACGGACTGGCGCCCGGGATGCACACCGCCACTGTGCGGGCATGGGACATCTACAACAATTCCACGACTGCTGAGACGATGTTCCGCGTGGTGAACAGCGCCCGGCTGGCGCTCGAGCAGGTGGTTCCATATCCCAACCCCATGACCGACGCGACCGCCTTCACCTTCCAGCACAACCAGTCGGTGGCGGTGAACGCCGATGTCCGCGTTTACACGATCGCCGGTCGGCAGATACGGAAACTCACAGCGTCCAGCGTCACCGATCGCTTCATCCAGATCCCCTGGGATGGCCGCGATGAAGACGGCGACCGGGCGGCCAACGGAATATACTTCTACCGCGTGACCGTGGAGACGGTGGACGGATCGCTTCATGCAGAATCCACCGGCAAGGTGGCGATCGCCCGTTGAATCTGCGAAATGCAGCGGTATTTGCCACTTCCACAGGAATGGAACCAAGGTACCGAATTTTTGGGTTTTGAAATTTCGGCGATTTCACAGTACTTTAATTGTTTTTCTACTGTTACGATCCGAGGATACCGATGCGAAACTTTCTCTCCCACACTCTCCCACTGACGATGCTGGCCCTGTTGACCACCCTGTGTGCGGACATCGCACGCGCCCAGGGTGCGGCCTCCACCGCAGTGCCCTTCCTGCTCATCTCCCCCGCGGCACGCACCTCCGCGATCGGTGAGGCAGGAGTCGCGATTGCCGACGATGCGTCCGCGACGTTCTGGAACCCGGCAGGGCTCGGTTTCCAGCGGGGGCAGGAGCTTTCCCTGAGCCACTCGAACTGGCTCCCGCAGTTCCAGCAATCCGATCTCTTCTTTGAGTACGCCAACTACAAGGGCTACTTCCCGAGCATCGGTGGTACGCTGGGCGCGGCATTGACCTTCCTGAACCTCGGTGAATTCGAGCGCCGTGGTGAGGGCAACGAATACCTCGGAAAATTCAAGAGCTTTGAACTCGCCTTCTCCACCTGCTACGGCACACAGATCGACGAGGATCTCTCGCTCGGTCTCGGCCTCCGGGTGATCCACAGCAGCCTGTCGCCTGTGGGCACGGCGCAGGAGGCTGGCACAGGCAACGCGACCACGGTTGCCGGTGACATCGGCGTCATCTACCGCCCGTCCAAGTTCATGCTTCCCTTCGCCGATGTCGATCTCGGCAACAGCTTCTCCCTTGGCGCATCCATCACCAATGCAGGACCCTCGATCAGCTATGTGGACCGCGCCCAGGCCGATCCCCTTCCGACAGCCCTCCGCCTCGGCGTCGCGATCAACCTCGTCAACGAGGAGTACAACAAGCTGACCTGGACGGCGGATTTCGCCAAGCTCCTTGTCTCCCGCACAGGGAAGCAGGCCGATCCGTTCACGAAGGCCATCTTCAAATCCTTCGACGTCCCGAACGTGCTCACCACCTTCACCTTTGGCACGGGCTTTGAGTACTGGTACTCGCAGCAGTTCGCCCTTCGCGCCGGATTCTTCCACGAGGATCCGAACCAGGGCAACCGCCGCTTCCTCACCTTCGGCGCCGGCGTGCGCTACGACATGTACGGGTTCGACTTCAGCTACATCTCCACCGACATCTCCAACGAGCAGAGCCCGCTGTCCAACACCCTGCGTTTCACCCTCTCGGTCGACTGGGACAAGGGCGGTGCGGAGGATGACACACAGCGGACACCCCAGGACGATTCCCGCAACTGATCGCCGAGGCACGCAGGCATTGCATGACGCTGCATCGCCACACGACAGTCCCACGATTTCACGCACCCCGCCCTCACCGGCGGGGTTGCGCATAGATACGGCGGTGTTCCCGCCATTCGCGACCACTCCGGACATTTCATGAAGGTCACCATGCGCGCATATTCACGGCCAACCCTCCCGCTGCTCACCCTTGTCGTCACCCTGGGCATTCTCGCCCAGCCACCGTCGGCCGTCCACGCCCAGGGCATCATCCCGAAGCTCGGGCACAGCCTGCAGGCCGGTGTGCGATCCACGCTGAGGCCGCTGCCCGACACCATCCGCGTGCTGGCAGTGCGTGTGGAATTCCAGGCCGACAACAGCAGCACCACCTCGGGGACGGGGAAGTTCGGCACGATCTACTCCTACGACTACGGGCAGGAGGTGATCGATCCCTACCCGCACGATCGCGCCTACTTCGTCAACCACATGCGCTTTCTCGAGAACTATGTGGCCAAGGTGTCCGGCGGGCGCACAACCCTGGTGGGCACGGTGCTCGACAGCATCGTGACGGTGTCCAGGCAGATCAAGGACTACAGCCCGCGGCGCGGGGAGATCGACACCCCTGTGGCGAACCTTGCCGTGGAGGCATGGACACTGGTGGATCAGCGCTTCCCGGAGATCGACCTGCGCGCCTACGACATGTTCATCGTGTTCCACGCCGGCAAGGGGCGCGACGTGGACATGACATCAATCCAGGGCTATGATCCGACGCCGCAGGACATCCCTTCGCTCTCCTTCACGCTGGACGGCTTCCGCAAATTCTACGGCCAGGAGTATCAAGGCATTCCCGTCCGTGGCGGGTCGTTCCACCTGACGAACTGCTCGGTGATCCCGACGAACGACAGCCGTGAGATCGACCAGATCGACGGAAGCAAGACGCTGCTCGAGCTCACGATCAACGGATTATTGGCGGCGAGCTTCGGCACCTGGGCCGGCCTGCCCGACCTGTTCGACACGAAGACCGGGCGCACAGGCATCGGCCGTTTCGGGCTGATGGACGGGGAATCGATCTTCGCCTATGGCGGCATCGCCCCGCCCGCGCCATCAGCATGGGAGAAGCAGATGCTCACCTGGGCGCAGGCCAGGGACGCGGCACCCGGCCGGCAGGAGTACCTGCTCAACGCAGGGCGCACCGATCAGGCGCTCACTTCCGGCGTGTTGCGCGTGCCCATCACGGGCCGCGAATACTGGCTGGTGGAGAACCGCCACCGCGATCCCGCTGGAAACGGCCAGCGGGTGACCATGGTCTCCGGCGGTCGCGAAATCCAGATGCGTTTCCCCAAGGACACGCTCGGCTTCGAGAACAGCAGCGTCGCCGCATTGAAGGGGGTGGTGATCGATGTGGAGGATCTGGACTGGGCGCTGCCTGGCGGAACGGTGATCGGCGATGCGGGGCAGCAGATCGCCGTCAATGGCGGAGCGCTGATCTGGCATGTGGACGAGGATGTGATTGATGCCGGACTCGCCTCCAACACCGTCAATGCCAATGCCGACCGCCGCGGTGTGGATCTGGAGCAGGCCGGTGGACCGCAGGACATCGGCAAGCCCGTCACCACCGTGTTCGGCACCTCAATCGGTGCGGGATCGCCGCTCGACTTCTGGTTCAAGGGCAACATCTCCCCTGTCTATGCCAACCGTTTCGGGGCGTATACGCAGCCCTCCACCGCCACGAATGGCGGCGCCTTCTCGCATGTGGGGATGGACAACTTCAGCAGCTCCGGCCCGATCATCTCCTTCACCGTGACATTGGGTGACCAGCAGTTCGCCCCGATGACCGGCTTTCCGGTGGACCTCCGTGAGATGATCCACAGTGAACGAAGCCGGGGCACGGTGCAGACCATTGATGCGACGGACGACGGGCCCGCCGAGATCTTCGCCGCGGTGACGCCCTTCGGCGCCGGCCGCGTGGACAGCGGCTACGTGTTTGCCGTGAGGCAGAATGGACGTCCGCTGCAGCCGGTGACCGGAAGCGCGCTCATCGCCGCGGTGCCCGACATCGTGGAATGGCTCGCGCCGCCGATCTGCCGCGATCTGGACGGCGACGGCGTGCTGGAGCTTGCCATCACCGCCCGGCGCTCCACCGGCACGGAGCTCCTGATTTTCCGGGCCTCCAATTTCATGGACGACGGCCGCTTCGATCTGATCGCGACCATCCCTGGCGTCGTCACCATGGCTCCGCTCGCCGACGGACCTGTGCTGTGGTATGCCGTATCCGGAACGGATGGCGACATACTGATGCGCTGGGGCGGGCCGGCATCGATCCGCATACCCGGCGGTGCCACGGGGAGTGTGCGGCTGGCGCTTGCGGGCGCCGACCGGCTCCTTGTCGCGACACCGGCATGGCAGGGGTTCTGCACCCCGTCCACCGGCGTGTTCACGCAGGCCACGTCGTGGAGCGCTCCGGTGCGGCGCATGCAGCCGGGAGGAGGCGCAGTGAACTGCGTGAGCGCGGACTTTGACGGCGATGGCACGGCCGATGGAGCGGCCCTCGAGGGAGGGCGCATCCTGCTGAGCCTCTCGTCGCAGCACGGGCTCCCCGTCGGCAGCAGCATCCCGGTGACGATTCCGCTGGCCGCATTCCGGCAGACGCTGGCCGCAGCCGATGTGGACGGGGACGGCCGCGACGATCTCCTGATCGCCGACAGCACGACGATGCAGGTGCTGAACCTCGCGCTCGCGTCGGTGGATGCCTGGCCGCTCGGCATCGGTGCACAGTACGCCCTGGCAGCCCGACTCGGCGGTGACCGCCATGACGCGGTGCTCGTGGTGGAGCGCGGCATCCTTCAGCAGCGCGGTGCAGGCGCCGTGTCGAAGCCCGGCTTCCCCGTGGCCCTGCCGGAGAACGCCGCGGTGGCACTCTTCGGCGCAACGGCGGGGCAGACGCATGCGGCGGCCGTGGCGGCCGTGGGCGAGGCGCGCATCTTCGCCGGCATCACGACGCACGACATGGCCCTCAGCAGCCTTCCCTGGCCATCGCTCTTCGGTGGCGACGGCAACACCAACCGTGTGACGGTGCCACCGGGCGGCACGACGGAGCGAAGCTTCTTTCCGCCGGAGCGCTGTTACAGCTGGCCGAATCCCGCCTACGAGGGCGTGGCGAAGATCCGCTTTCACGTGGCGGAGAACGCCGAGGTGACGGTGAAGATCTACGACATCGCCGGCGCCACGGTGGACGAGCTCCACACCCATGCCATCGGCGGAGTGGACAACGAGATCGACTGGCCGCTGGCGGCGATACAGAACGGCGTGTATCTCGCCCATGTGAAGGCCACAGCTCCCGGGGCCTCCGGGGAGAAGATCATCAAGATTGCCGTGGTGAAATGATGCATCGCGCCACCTGCCATCCGCTTCATCCCATGCCGCGCATCATGCGCCTCACCCTCGTCACCCTTGTCCTGCTTGCATGCACGGCGCCCGGACTGCGGGCCCAGCCGGAGAACTGGTCCGCCCCCGACCGCGCGTGGTTCACGATCGACACGAAGCATTTCCGCGTGCACTTCCACGAGGGGGCGGAGCGCACCGCCCGCGCCGCGGCAAAGATCGCCGAGGAGGTGTACGGGCCGATCACATCGCTCTACGGCCACGAGCCCGACAGCCGCGTGGATCTCATCATGAAGGATCTGTCGGACTACTCGAACGGCGCGGCGTACTTCTTCAACAACAAGATCGAGCTGTGGGCCTCGCCACTCGACTTCGAGCTCCGCGGCACGCACAACTGGCTGCGCAACGTCATCAGCCACGAGTTCACGCACATCATCCAGATGCAGGCCTCGATGAAGTTCGGCCGGCTGTTTCCCGCGGTCACGCTGCAATGGTTCGGCTACGAACGCGAGCGCCGCAGCGACGTGCTCTTCGGCTTCCCGAACCTGCTCATCTCCTACCCGATCCCAAGCGCGGTGGTGCCCCCCTGGATGGCGGAGGGCACGGCCCAGTACATGCGCCGCGAGTTCGGCTATGAAAGCTGGGATGCGCATCGTGACATGATCCTGCGATCCTATGTGCTCGCCGACTCCATGCTCACCTGGCAGGACATGCAGGCCTTCGGCAAGACGAGCCTCGGCAACGAGAGCGTCTACAACGCCGGCTACGCCTTCGTCCGCTACATCGCCAAAACCCACGGTGAGCAGGCGGTGGTGGATCTGACCCGCGCGTTGTCGAAGGCCTTCGTCTTCACGGCCGACGGCGCCTTCTCCAGCGTGCTGGGGAGGAGCGGCGCGGCGGTGTATGCGGACTGGAAGGCGGCAATCACAGCCGAATACCGCGAGCGCATGGCACCCGTGCTGGCGCACCAGGTGCGCGGCCGCATCATCGCCCCCACGGGGTTCGCGAACCTCTTCCCGCAATTCACCCCCGACGGTCGGGGCGTCATCTTCTCCTCCAACGGAACATCGGATTACTTCGGTCAGTCGTCCATCATCCGGCACGATCTCGCCACGGGACGCGACACAACACTCGTCGATCGCGTGCACTCCGCGCTCTCGTGGATGCGTGATGGCAGGACGATCGTCTTCTCACGCTACAATTCCCCCACGGCGCATGGCGAGCTGTATTACGATCTGTACGCCTTCAACCTGGACACCCGGGAGGAGAGGCAGCTCACCGAAGGTCTTCGCGCCAAAAACCCCGCCTGCTCGCCCGACGGACGCTGGATCGCCTTCGCCTCCGCACAGGACGGCAGCATGAACATCGGCATCGTGGACTCGACCGGGGCGAACCGGCGCATGCTCACAACGTTCACCTACGGCGAGCAGGTTTTCACGCCCCAGTGGTCGCCCGACAGCCGCTTCGTCATCTTCGGACTGTCCACGCGCGCGGGACGTTCCATCGCCCGCGTGCCGATGGACGGGGGGCCCATGGAGATCCTCATCGGCGGTGAGGATGAGGACTGCCGCGACGGCCGCTACGCGAGCGACGGCCGCACCATCCTGTACGCGTCGAACCGCACGGGCATCTTCAACATATATCGCCACGATCCGGCGACAGGGGAGACGACGCAGCTCACGAACGTCACCGGCGGGGCCTTCATGCCTGCGGACAACGCCCGCGGCGAACTGGTCTACGCGGAATACACTGCGAGCGGCTACAAGATCGCAGTGCTCGAACCGGAACAGCGCGTCCCGCCCACGAACGCCTCGTACCTGCCGGCGCCGGCCTTCTCCGCCGCACCGGTGAGCTCGCCCGCCGCGGCGAACTGGGACTGGGAGATGCTGCGCGGCTTCGACGATACGAAGCTGCCCGAGATGAAGGCGCGTCCCTACACACGCGTCTTCCAGCAGATGATGATCTTCCCCACGCTGCGCATCGACGCCTACAACCCCGAGAACTCCGGACTCCAGCTCTTCAAGCCGGGCCTCATGTTTGCCTCGAGCGACATCCTCAACCGCATGGAGATGCTTGCCTCGGCGTCGATCAACACCCGTGGTGAGCGCGATCTGTACCTCACCTTCGTGTACCGCGACAGGGTGCCGCTGTTCAGCGCTCTCGGTCTTTTTCCAGAGGTGACGCTTGAAGTGTTCAACGTGACGCGCAAGGCCGGCTCGCTTCTCACCTTCCCGCTCGACACCATCCCCGTGGATGTGGGATACAACCTGCTGGAGTTCGCCGGGCGTTTCAAGCACCCGCTCTTCAACGATGAAAGCAGCCTCGAGGTGGGCTACCGGCACAGCCGGTACACCTCCACACTCGGGAGCTTCCACTTCCCGGAGACGGGGCAGCTTGTGGGGGCGCGCGACAACCTCTACCTCATCGGCAACGAGATCAGCGCCGTGTTCAAGACGCACAATCTCGTGCCGGCGCGTGACGGCGCCATCAACCCTGTGGGATACCGCTTCTCCCTTCGCTACGACCTGTCGATGAACCGCTTCAACCCCGAGGGCGACTACGACATCGATCCCTCCACGGGCATGCTCGTGCCGCGGTACAAGGACTTCAATTTCCATCGCATCGAATCCCAGCTCTTCACCTCGATGCGCCTCCCGTATTGGTCGCATGCGCTGTCCATGCGTGTGCGGTATGGCACCATCCTTGGTCCCGAGGTGGACGAGTTCTTCAGCTTCTACGCCGGCGGCATCACGGGCATGCAGGGGTACACGTATTACGCGCTCGGCGGCAACGAGGTGGCGGCGGTGACGATGACCTACCGTTTTCCGATCGTGAGCAGCCTCGGCTTCAAGCTCGGCCACATTTTGTTCGACAAGCTCTATGGCGGCGTGTTCTTCGATGCCGGCGATGCTGTGGCCTCACCGGCGCGCTACGCGCTGAAGAGCCTGAAGAAGGACATCGGCTTCGAACTGCGCCTCGAGAGCTTCTCGTTCTCGATGTATCCGACGCGCATCTTCTTCAGCGGTGCCTACGGTCTGGACCAGTTCACCCGCACCTTCAACCAGAAGCCCGTCACCTACGGGCATGAATGGCGCTGGTATTTCGGCATGCTCTTCGACTTCGACCTGTCCGACGGCATCTGAAACCGGGATGCGGGCCGGGGGAGGCGGAAGTGTGAGAAAAAAGCACGGCCGTTTCCTTTGGATTTCCTGCATGATCGGCTAAATTCAGACTTCCCAAGGAGTTTTCGAGGTCCGTGTGAAGAAGTCGCTGCTCGGTTATTTTCTCAGTCCCTGGTATGCATTGTCCGCCGTCATCACTGTGGTGATGGTGGCTGGTGTCGTGTTCATTTCTTCGAACATGCCGCAGCCGGAGGCGACGAACTTCCTTTCGCCCATGGTGAACCGCTTTGATTTTCTGAACATCGAGGATGTGAGCCTTGATGCCATCTTCTCCATCAAGGACACGAAGCCCATCGATCACCGGGTGATCGTGGTCAATGTGGAGGAGGTGGGGCCCACACCCGACGGGAAGATCGCGCTGCTTCTGTACAAGCTCCAGAACTACGGTGTGCGCGTCATCGGCCTCGATGTGATTTTCGACAGCCTCCATTTCGACCGCTTCACCGGTGAGCGGGCGGGGGAACCGCTCATGCTGAAGCAGGCGCTGGCTGATGTCCCGAACGTGGTGGTGGTGAACGGCTTCAGTGAGGAGACGATGGAGCCCAGCCTGAAGCTGGATCCAGATGTGCAGGCGGCGGTGAAGCACCAGGGATTCGCCAACCTCCTGCCCGATGGCGACGACGTTGTGCGGCGCTTCCGACCCTGGGTCACGGTGGGCGGGGAGCGTTGGGAGGCCCTTCCGGTGCACATGGTGGAGATATACGACCCCACGCTCATTGCAGGCATCATGCAGCTTCCGGAGGAGCCGCAGATCATCTACTACACCAGCACCTACACGGAAATCGACAACATCCGGATCTCGGACATTGTGGAGGCCGACAGCGCACTCGACGCCCTGTACGCGGACCGCTTCCGCGATGCGATCGTGCTTGTGGGATACGTGAACGAGGGTGGTGTGATCTACACCGGCGACACCCATCGCACACCGCTGGCGAGCCGCACAGTGCTGTCCCACCCCGATGGTCCGGAGACGATGGGTGTGGACGGCCCCGACATGTCGGGTGTGCTGATCCACGCGAACGTCATCAACATGCTGCTGACCGGGGAGTTCGTCTACGGCGTGCCGGCGTGGGTGGACTGGCTGCTCGTCTTCCTGCTGGCCTACATCAACATCGCCTTCTACCGGGTGATCCGCGGCAAGCCGGTGACAGAGGCGAAACACGGATGGCTTGTGGCGATCCTTCTGCTGGTGGAATCTCCTGTCGTGTTCCTGCTTCCCATCATCGCCTATTTCTCGCTCGACGTGAAGATCAGCTACCACCTCATGGCCACATCGGTGCTCCTGTTCATTCCGGGGGACATCTGGGGCGGAAAGCTCCGTGCACTCTGGGAGGTGCATCGCGTGAAGCGCGTGCTTGGGCAGGCGGCCGCCGTGCGGGACGATGTGATTGCTGCAACCACAGAGGACAGCGACGCGCTCGGGACATTGTCCATGCTGCACACCTCGCTGCGAGTGGCTCAGCTCACACTGGCCATCAATGCGGTGCGGGCGGAGGCTGCCGGAGCGGCGCTGCCCGAGGGGATGGATCACCCGGATCTGGCGCAGTTTGAGGCGCTGGTGCCCGAGGCGGCGCGCGTCCTGCAGGCGCAGGATGCCCGGGATCGCGGGTTGGACATGTTCCTCCGCTATGTGTTCGGGAGACGGGAATCCCTGATGCGCACGTCTGCCATCAAGGACCGGCTCACCAGCCTCATCCGCGACGACGTCAATGCCTATGCCTACACGGATGAATACGAGCTGCTGAAGCGGTACTTCATCGACGCCTTCGACACGGTGAACCACCGGTGCCGGGAGACCGCTCTGTTTGTCCGCGTTCCGCGTGCGGAGGGGGGGCTGTCCACCATCGTGCTGCAGGGGAAGGCCGAGGTTGACGCCGTGGATCCGTCCTCCATCCCCACGGCCGGGGTTCATGCCGTCGCGGACGGTCAATGCCTCTCGCTGTCACCCTTCGTGGAGTGGGCGGAGTGCAAATTGCACAGACAGCATGAGCTGTTTATATTTAACGGACGCGTCCCACAACAATATGGGCTTGAACGCAGTCCCATGTACCTTGGCCCGACACTGGCGTGTGATCCGGCCCTGTCGCTTGAGTGCCTGGCGCAGCTTCGAAACATTTTTGGCAACGAATGCGTTGGATGATGACCATCATCGACATATCGGAGTGACATCATGAAATCATCAGTGACCTGTGCAGTGCTTCTTTTCGTGCTCCTTGTGGCGCCTTCAGTCGCGCAGGTGAAATTCGTGGTCCTGAGCATCAAGGGGAAGGTGGAAAGCTCCACCGGCAAGTCCGGAAAATGGACGGCGGTGAGCGTGGGGCAGGAGCTGGGGACGAAGGACGTGGTGCGCACCTCGTTCGCGAGCTATGCGAAGCTCATGATGAACAAGGAGCGCATCGTGAGCATTGACGAGAACCGCAGCGTTGTTCTCTCGACCTTTGCCACGCAGAAGGGCGGCGGGAAGAACACCTCGGCCACCGGCCAGCTTCTCGGCTATGTGTCCGACCAGATGACCCGGTCGAAGGACAGGAAGAGCGGCGATGTCTATGGCGCCGTCCGTGGATCCGGGGACATGTTCAGTGCGATCTTTCCGAAGCTCAACCTGATGTCCGGGGCACCGCGTTTCACGTGGGTGGATGAGGAGGACAGCCGGGAGTACACACTGACGATCATGGACAAGACCTTCAGGAAGGTGCTGACGCAGGTGGTGAAGGACCAGTCCTTTCAACTGACCGACGCCATGGCGTCGCTGGAGCCCGGCCAGCTCTACTACTGGCAGATCATGCGCAATGCAGACAGCCAGGCCTCCGAGGTCCAGCAGTTCCGTGTCCTTCCGAAGGACACCGTGGCCGCGCTCCAGGCCGAGCTCACATCGCTCGGGAAGGAGCTGGCGTCCATGGGGGCCGACGAGGTCACCACGCATCTCATCCGCGCGATCTACTTCGAACGGCGGGGGTTGGCCTATGACGCCTACCAGGAGTACAAGGCGGTGGTCGGCCTTGCTCCGAAGGTGGTCGAATACCGCGAGATGCTGCGCAACCTTCTCATCGGTCTGAAGTTTTCGGACGAAATCGAACTCCTCATGTGACACGCATGTTCATCTCACCGCACCTCCCATCATGATCATCCGCCTGTTTGAAGACCCCTCCAGCGACCTGCGCCCGCTCTCGCACTGCCGGCCGCACCACGATCTGCGCTGCGGCATGCTGACGCCGCTCGAACGCACGCGGGCCCTGTTCCCCGGAGCCGTGATCGAGGCCCATGTGCGCGATCACCTCCGGGATCTCTCCGCCGTGCATCACGGGCTTTCCGCGCCCGCCGGTCCGGAGGCGGATCTCCACCTGAACGCCGCCGCCCTCATCGGTCCGGACACGGCCGCAGCGGTGCGCACCTTCTGTGTGCAGGATGCGGTGTTTGTCACGACCGGAGGAGACGTTGTGGCCGTGTCGACGGCGACGCCGGCCTTCCGTGACGCCGCGGCTGCTGCCATGGAAGCTGGCACGATGGGCACGTTGGTGGACAAGGCCGATGTGGTGGAAATGGCCGCGGTGGTCGTCCACCATGCATGGGACCTCATCCGCTACAACACGGCGATGCTGGAATCCGATGCCCGCCGCCATCTGCCTGGCTGCGTTGCCAGCGATGCGACAGTCGCTCGATCAGCGGAGCTCGAGGAGCCGCGGCGCATCTCGATCGGGCCGCGTGCTGTGATCAGCGCGGGAGTGGTGATCGACGCGACCGACGGGCCGGTGATCATCGGTGAGGATGTACGCATCATGCCGCAGGCGGTGATCCTCGGGCCGGCATGCATCGGCCGTGGGAGCGTGGTCAAGGTGGGGGCCAAGATCTATGGCAGCACCTCGATCGGGCCGGTGTGCAAGGTGGGGGGCGAAGTGGAGGGATCCATTCTCCATTCGTATGCCAACAAGCAGCACGAGGGCTTCCTCGGGCATGCGTACCTGGCACCATGGACCAACCTTGGTGCGGACACGAACACCTCCGATCTCAAGAACACCTACTCCCCCGTGGCCATGACCATCGAGGGAACGCAGCATCAGACGGGGATGCAGTTCCTCGGCCTCGTGATGGCCGACCACTCCAAGACCGGCATCAACACGATGCTCAACACCGGCACATGCATCGGTGTGGGGTGCAACGTGTTTGGCGCGGGCTTCCCCGACAAGTATCTCCCATCCTTCACCTGGGGCGGAAGCGACGGTGTGGAGGAATATGATTTCGACCGCTTCCTTGCCACCGCGCGGACGGTGATGGGACGTCGCTCCATCGAGCTGGATGACATCGACGCCGCACTGCTCCGTCATGTGTACACCATCACCGCGCATCAGCGCGAACAGTTCCACTGATAACCCGGAATGCCCATGAGCGAATTCGACCATGCAGCAGACACAGGCGCCGACGAGGATCCCCGGATCTACCACGGCGTCCGCGGCGCTGCGGTGAAGATCCTCACACGGATCGAACGCACCGATGCCTATCTCGATAAACTGCTGGACTCGGAAATGACAATGGGGGACTTCAATCCCCTCGACAAGCGCCTCCTCAACGAGATCGTCCACGGTGTGCTGCGCAACCAGGCCAAGATCGACTGGGTGCTGACAGGCTTCTACCACGGACAGTACTCCAAGGTGGTGCCCAATGTCCGCAACGCGCTCCGCATCGCCGTCTACCAGCTCCTGTTTCTCACCCGCATCCCACACCACGCCGCGGTGAACGAGGCGGTGGAGTTTGTGAAGCGCTACCGCGGGCAGAAGCTGGCCGACACGGTGAACGGTCTGCTCCGAAACATCGCGCGCAACGTGGAGAACATCCGGTATCCTCTCGCCTCCAACGACGAGATCCAGTATCTGTCCGTCGTCTACTCGCATCCCTCCTGGCTGGTGCGTCGCTGGCACGCCCGCTTCGGCTTCGAAGCCACGGAATCCCTCTGCAAGGCGAACAATGTCCGCCCCTTCCTGACGCTGCGCCACAATTCCCGCAGGACCTCCTTCGCCGATTTCATCAACATCCTGGTGCAACGCGGCATCGACTTCAGGAACTGTTTCTACCTCAACGATTTCATCACCATCCGCAACCTGCCCAATCTCCGTCAGCTCGACATCTTTGTCGATGGCCTGTTCAGCATCCAGGATGAGAGCGCGGGGTTGGTGGTGAAGCTCCTCGCCCCCAAACCGGGGCAGACGATCATCGACCTGTGCGCCGCCCCCGGCGGAAAATCCCTGTTCGCCGCCGAGCTCATGGGCAACGAGGGCCGGGTGATCTCCGTGGACCGCTATCTGACGCGCCTCAACTTCGTGGTGCAATCCTCCGAACGCCTCGGGCTCGACATCATCGAACCGGTGGAGGCGGACGCGACACAGCTCACACACGAGCCTGTCGACGCGGTGCTCGTCGATGCCCCCTGTTCCGGCCTCGGCACGTTGAGCAAGAAGCCCGACATCAAATGGCGCCGCGAACCCGATGACATCCGCAAACTCGTCGTCATCCAGCGCGAGATCCTCGAGAATGCTGCAACGCTGGTCAAGCCCGGTGGTGTGCTTGTCTACAGCACCTGCACCATGGAGCCGGAGGAGAACGGCATGCAGGTGAAGGCCTTCCTCGCGGACCATCCCGAGTTCAGCGTGGACCACGCCAGCCATCATCTCCAGCACCAGCTCGTGGGACGCGATGGCTTCATGGAAACCTTCCCGCATCACCATCACATGGATGGCGCCTTCGCTGCGAGGCTCATCAAGGCAGGCTGAGCTGCGTCAGGGGTGACGCAGGGGCCCCGGCCTCACGCCGTCAGGATGGTCCGGAATTCCTGCTCGATGGCGAGGCCCCTGTTCTTCGCATACCATCCGTGGAGCTGTGCATACATTTCCTGACGCGGCATGGTGCCCTTCAGGTGGTTGATGAGGTCCTGCGCTTCAGCGGGGCGGGGGCCCCAGACGAACAGCTCTTCACCCTCGTGTGAGAATGCCACAAGCTTGGGGACGCTGCGCGTGCCATTCGTGAGCCAGGCGTCCATGAGGTCGGTGTTGCTGTCACGCAGGAACACGCGGAATGCAATGATGGGATTGCATGCGGCGATCATGGCGAGGTGCGGAAGGATCTGGGCGGAGTCGCCGCACCAGCCTTCGGTGATCACCATCCAGGTCTGCGGCTGTGAGATGGCAGCCACCGCCGCCCGCATGCCGTCGGACACGGTGTACGTCTTCTCGATGCGTGCGCTTCGCTTGACGTTGAGCGCGGTGTAGTGATGCAGCTCGGCGTCGGCAGGGTTGAGTGCTGCGGGATCGACGGCGACGAGTCCCTCACGGACAGAAGCCATGTAGTCCTCGTACGTCATGCCTCGGCCGGCGATGTGGGTGTGGTACATTGAGTGCGGGGGCATGGGGTTTCTCATGGATGATGATGGATGGACAGGGAACGGCAACGACGGGGCGTTGCCGGGACAAGGAACGGTTGCCGGGACAAGGAACGAGGTTATGAACCGAAGACTCTGCGAAGGAGCTCGGTGGTGCGGGCCACGGGGTCGGTGCGGATGGAGCGTTCCTCCTGTTCGATCATGTGGAAGAGGCCGTTGATGGCGCGGTCGGTGACGTAGGCCGGGAGGTCGGTGTTGACTTTGTCGACGAGTGGGATCTTGTTGTAGGTGCCCATGATGTCGCTCCAGTATTTGGTGGCCGACACCTTGTCCAGTGCGCGGGCGATGACGGGTTTGAAGGCGGCGGTCAGGTCGGCGGTGGTCTTGGCCTTCAGGTACTCGGTGCAGGCGTTCTGGTCGCCACGGATGATGGCGAGGGCGTCCTGGAAGGTCAGGCCCTTGATCGCCTTGGTGAAGATCGGGAGGGCCTCTTTCGCGGCTTCTTCAGCTCCGCGGTTCATGGAGAGCACCGCCTTGTCCACCTGCGATCCGAGTCCGATCTTCCTGAGCGCATCCTCCACCTTTCTCGCTTCGGGTGGGAAGAGGACTTTGATGGCCTCGTTCTTGAAATAGCCATCGAGCTGGGACACGATGTTCGTGCCGTTGGTGATGCCCTTGATGAGCGCTTCCTGGATGCCCTGGCCTGCCTCGCTCTGTGTGACCGGGGACCCCTTCTGGAGTGTGGCCTGGAGGTTCCGGGCGGCATCACACCCGGCAATGCCGATCATGATGGTGCATGCGGTGATGATGAGGATATGTTTCATGCTGTGCTCCGTTGGTTGGTGGGGAGAAGCGTCTGGCGTGTCGGTTCTGCGTTCGTGAAAAAATACAAACTCCCGGAGGATTTCCGGTGGAAAAAGGAAACGCCCCGATGGTGTCACCGGGGCGTTCCATTTCATCGGCGCTTCATCACTTCTTCTTTGATGCCTTCGCGCTCTTGGGTGCCTTCACCGCCTTTGCTGCCTTGGCATTCTTCGGGGCCTTCACGGTCTTTGCCGTCTTCTCACCGCGGGGGTTCTCCAGCGCTGCGCGCGCAGCGGCCAGGCGAGCGATGGGCACGCGGAACGGCGAACAGGACACGTAGTTGAGCCCGAGGTCGTGGCAGAAACGGATCGATGCCGGCTCGCCGCCGTGCTCGCCGCAGATGCCGATCTTGAGCTTCGGACTTGTCGTGCGGCCGCTCTCCACGGCATGGCGCATGAGGAAGCCGACGCCCGTGGTGTCGATGCTCTCGAACGGATCGATGGCGTAGATCTCCTCCTGCACGTAGGGGGCGAGGAAGCGGCCTGCATCGTCGCGCGACACGCCCAGCGTGGTCTGCGTCAGGTCGTTCGTGCCAAACGAGAAGAACTCGGCCACGGTGGCGATCTCACCGGCGGTGATGGCGCCACGCGGCACTTCGATCATCGTGCCCACGAGGTACTCGAACTTCACGCCTGTCTCCTTCATCACCTCGTCGGCCACGCGGCGGACGATCTGCTCCTGAGAGCGCAGTTCCTTCACATGCCCGACGAGCGGGATCATGATCTCGGGGAACACCCTGCGCTTCATCTTCTTCACCTCCACGGTGGCCTCGAAGATGGCGCGGGCCTGCATCTCGGTGATCTCGGGATAGATCACGCCGAGGCGGCAGCCGCGGAAGCCGAGCATCGGGTTGAACTCGTGGAGCGACTCAACGCGCTCACGCACCTTCTTGACGGGGATGCCCAGGCTCTCGGCCACCTTCTTCTGACCGGCGTCGTCGTGCGGCAGGAATTCATGAAGCGGCGGATCGATGGTGCGGATGGTGACCGGACGGCCGTCCATCGCGAGGAAGATGCCCTTGAAGTCCTCGCGCTGCAACGGCAGCAGCTTGGCCAGCGCCGTGCGGCGGTCTTCAATGGTGTCGGCGAGGATCATCTCGCGCATCGGGCCGATCTTGCCCTCGCCGAAGAACATGTGCTCGGTGCGGCAGAGGCCGATGCCCTCGGCGCCGAAGGCCACGGCATTCGCGCTCTGATCCGGCTGGTCGGCATTGGTGCGGATGTTGAGAGAGCGTACACCGTCGGCCCAGCCCATGATCTTCTTGTACATCTGGTACACGGGCGCATCCTTCTCGTCGAGCGTCCTGTCGATGAGCACTTGGAGGATCTCCGACGGCTTGGTGGGGATGCTGCCGAGCAGCACCTCGCCGGTGGAGCCATCGATGGAGATGTAGTCGCCCTCCTTCACCACCACATCCTTGCCGTCGACGCGCATCTCGCGTGTGCGGTAGTCGATGTTGAGCGTGCCGCAGCCGGCGACGCATACCTTGCCCATCTGGCGGGCGACGAGTGCGGCGTGGGAGGTCATGCCGCCGCGTGCGGTGAGGATTCCCTCGGAGGCGTTCATGCCGCGGATGTCCTCGGGCGAGGTCTCGATGCGGACGAGGATGACGCGGTCACCGCGGTTGGCGCCGGCCACTGCATCCTCGGCGTTGAAGACCACGCGGCCCGATGCGGCACCGGGACCGGCGTTGAGGCCCTTGGCGAGGAGCTTCTTGTCGGCGATGGCGGCCTGCTTGGCCTTGAGATCGAAGATCGGGCGGAGCAGCTGGTTGAGCTGGTCCGGCTCGATGCGCATGATGGCCTCCTCCGGTGTGATGAGCTTCTCCTTCACCATGTCCACGGCGATCTTGATCGCGGCAAAGGCGGTGCGCTTGCCGACGCGGCACTGAAGCATGTAGAGCTTTCGGTTCTGGATGGTGAACTCGATGTCCTGCATGTCGCGGTAGTGCTTCTCGAGCGTCTTCCGGATGTCGAGGAGCTGTTTGTGGGATTTCGCGTCCTTGTCCCTGAGCTGCTCGATGGGGAGCGGTGTGCGGATGCCGGCCACAACGTCTTCACCCTGGGCGTTCATGAGGAACTCGCCGTAGAAGATGTTCTCGCCCGTGGCGGCATCGCGCGTGAAGGCCACGCCCGTGCCGCTCTGATCGCCCATGTTGCCGAAGACCATGGACTGGATGTTGACGGCGGTGCCCCAGGATTCGGGGATGCCGTTGAGCTTGCGGTACACATTGGCGCGGTCGTTCATCCAGGAACCGAACACGGCGCCGACGGCGCCCCAGAGCTGCTCCCACGGATCCTCGGGGAAGTCGCGGCCGGTGTTCTTCTTGATGGCCATCTTGAACTCGGCCACGAGCTGCCGGAGATCCTCGGCGGTGAGGTCCGTGTCCACTGTGATGCCGCGGGCGTGCTTCTTGGCCTCGAGGATCTTTTCGAACGGATCGATGTCGTCCTTGGACTGCGGCTTGAGATCGAGCACCACATCACCATACATCTGGACGAAGCGGCGGTAGGAGTCATACGCGAAACGCTCGTTGCCGGAGGAGGCGATGAGGCCCTTGATGGTGGTGTCGTTGAGACCGAGGTTGAGGATGGTGTCCATCATACCGGGCATGGATGCACGGGCGCCGGAACGGACAGAGACGAGGAGGGGATTCTTCGGGTCGCCGAACTTCGCGCCCATCTCCTTCTCGACCTTCGCAAGAGCCTTCTTCACCTGATCCTTGAGCTCGGTGGGATACTGTTTCTTGTTGGCATAGAACCAGGTGCAGACTTCCGTGGTGATGGTGAAGCCCGCGGGGACGGGGAGCCCGATGTTGACCATCTCGGCGAGGTTCGCTCCCTTGCCGCCGAGGAGGGTCTTCATTCCGGCATTGCCTTCGGCCTTTTTGCCGCCGAAGAAATAGACGTACTTGACGGCCTTGCCGTTCTTCGTATCGCCGGGTGGGGTTGCTTTGCTTTTGGCCATTGGCCGACTCCTGAAAATGGGTGAAACGATCGTGAAGCTTCTGTGGCTAATGTCGAATAAAACCAATCCCAAATATACGCGTTTCATGCGAATTCCGAGTACCAAAACGAGAGCATTGTCAGGCGTGCGGCGAGGTGTGCCTCCCTGGTATGGGGCCAGGTCCACCGGCGACTGCGGAATGAAGCGCATTGCTCGTATGTTTGTCGGAGTGTGTTTCACAGCAGAGTCCGGCATGCACGTCCCACGTTTCTTCATGATCATCATCCTCATCACCGTCGTCGCCGTCACCGCCCCTGCGCAGCAGCGCGTTGCCGGGCTGCTCGCATCCGGGGATGCGCGCCAGACGCGGCTCGATCCCGCCGGTGCGCTCGCCCTCTACCGGCAGGCGGAAAAGCTTGCGCCCCGCGATCCCGAGGTGCTGTGGAGGATTGCAAAGATCCACGTGGATCTGTCGAAGCTTGAACGCAACGAGAAGGTACGCGATGCCCTCATTGCAACGGGACTGGACCATGCCGAGCGCGCCATTGCCGCGAACCCGGGGCACTCCATGGCCCACGCCTCGAAGGCGATCGTCCTGGGGCAGAAGGCCGTGTTCGCGGGGTATCAGGAGAAGCTCGATCTCTCGAAGCAGATCAAGGCATCGGCCGACAAGGCGCTCGCGCTCGACGGGAACAACGCGGTTGCGATGATCGTGCTGGGCATCTGGCATCGCGAGGTGGCCGACCTCAACTGGGCGCTGAAGCTGGCGGTGAAGCTCGCCTATGGCGGTTTGCCCGAAGCGAGCTTCGAGGAGGCGCATCGGTTTCTGACACGTGCTGTTCAGATTCAATCCACATCCATCCTGCCGCGGCTGGAGCTGGCCAAAACCCTCATCGCCATGGACCGCGAGACCGAGGCCCTCACCCACCTCCGCGCCATCCTTTCCATGCCGAAGACGGACATCGGTGACAGCGCCTGGCTCGCCGAGGCGCGGGAGCTGATACGGGAGGTGGAATAGAAATGCGAGGCATGGATGAGCAGGGATGTGATTGGAGAACGGAACCTGGTGGGCTGGCTCCGGCACCCGCAAAGGTGCAAAGATGACAGCGATTCGTCGTTGTGCGTTCGTGGTGAACGCATCAGCCATGAGCAGGGGACTTTGAACTCCACGCCAGTCTGAGTACTTTTCGCCGTTCTCGCTGTGGCTTCGACACATCACGAGCGGTCATCGACGAGGCAGCGCGGTCGGATGTTCCCCATGCGGGATGCTGAACCGGGGAGGCAATGTTCGAAGGGCATCGGTCGAGACTCCCCGAAGGCGTATGAACGGCCACCATTCTCATTCAGCACCAATTCCAAGGAGTGTAACATGCGGTTCTTTTCCAGACACATGGGCATCGTCATCGGGTTTCTTGTTGCGGTCGTTCTGTTCAATGGGTGCGCCACCATCTTCTCCGGCTCAAAGAATGACGTCTCGTTCAGCTCGGATCCGAGTGGTGCATCGATCTACATTGACGGCATGCTCATGGGCAAAACGCCGCTCCTGATCGAGCTGTCCAAGAAACGGGAGCACCATGTGGAGTTCCGTCTCGAGGGGTATGAACCCGGACCCCGCTTGATCACCCACTCTGTCGGCGCGGGATGGGTCATCCTGGATGTTCTCTTTGGTGGTCTGATCGGCATCGTTGTCGACGCAGTGACGGGGAGCTGGTACTCACTCGATGATCATCACGTGCACGCGACGCTCGAAAAGAAGTGACGCTGAAAGATCGGGTTGTCAAGTCATCACGTTGGGCTGCCGCGGTGGGACGAGATCACAACACATTTTGTCCCTCTGCATCATCCCAGCCGTTTCGCCTCACCGCGGTTGAAGGTCTGTCGATACGAGATGAACATCACCCCGTCTGGTGTTGATCAGGCGATGCGCACCGTCGACCACAGTCCAATGCCGGCACAATCCACCGTTCATCACACGGCACTGGTGGCTCTCCCACACCCCACCGATTGAACACTCCACTTAGGCACGGGTACCCCATGAGTGACGACACGCAGCCTCTTCTCCAACGCATCTTTCTGGATGACGACCTGAAGCTCGGGCAGCGCCCTCATGGAGTGCGACTCGCATGGCACATGCTGATCCTCGTACTCGCTGTCGTCTGTGTCTTTCTGACCATGATTCTTCGGGCCAAGGATCTGACGTTCCCCGGTGAACATGCCGTGTTTCTCATCATCGACCTGGTCTTTTTGTTGGACATGACGCTGCGCATCGTTGCGCACGAAACGCGTCAGGGAATGGAGTTGTCGGGCACGGAGCAGCGGCGCGGGTGGGAGCGCATCCGCTCCTTCTTCACGAACATCAGCATGCGCTTCATTCTTGATGTGCTTGCCACGTTTCCTCCGCTCATTGTTGATGTCGGAATCTGGGACAGCACCTGGCTGGAGTTCCTCCGCGTGCTGCGGGTGTATCGCATGGTGTCGCGCAAGGACGCGCTCTTCTTCTACGCCAAGCAGATGTACACGGAACACCGGTTTGTCCAGCCGGACCGCGTCCCCGGCATCAAAAAGCGGATGGACAACTGGATGCTGGGAGCGGCATTCATCTCCAGCGGGCTGCTGTTTTACGAAATGCGTTCCAATCAATCGATTCCCTGGATCGATGTCAGCGCCATCGCCTTCGACCTGTTGTTCATCCTGGATTATTCCCTGCGGGCGATCTTCTCCGGGCATTCAAGCCAGCCGCTGCCCGTTCGCAAAGGGAGCAATGAGGGTGACCTCCACTTCGGGGTTCGATGGTTTCTGACACGCC
>CAYUYM010000002.1:0-62665 GCA_964449305.1 uncultured Chromatiales bacterium
CGCCCGGCGGGGCGGCCGCGGGGTGTGACAGCCTGCTGGTGCAGGGGGCGGACACGACCATCACCTTCGCCCGCAAGAACTCGGTGGACACGCTCGTCGATTACACCGCGGAGGACACCATCGTCTACTCCCTCGATGGCAGGACCATGACGCTGTACGGCAAGGCGATGGTGAAATTCGGGACCTTCAAGATCACGGCGGCCATCATCCGCATCAACTGGGACGCTTCCACCATTGCCGCACGCGGCGTCCCCGACACCACCAAGCCGGGCGCCTTCATCGGGACGCCCGTGTTCGCCGAGGGTGCCGACGAGTACACGGGTGAGGAGATGACCTACAACTTCAAGGCGCGCAAGGGCGTCATCACCCAGGGCCGCACCACCATCGACGACGGCTACTACATCGGCGAGCGCATCAAACGCATGTCGGAGGACACGTACTTCATCGCCAACGGGCAGTACACCACGTGCAACAACCCCGATCACAAGCACTACTACTTCGGATCGCCCCGCATGAAAGTGGTGCCCAAGGACGTCATCATCGCCGAGCCCGTGTTCTTCATCATTGAGGACATCCCCGTGTTCGCCATCCCCTTCGCCGTCATCCCGAGCAAGAGCGGCAGGGCATCGGGGCTCATCATCCCCACCTTCGGCGACTTCCCCTCGCGCGGGCGCTTCCTCAAGGGTGGCGGCTACTACTGGGCCGCGAGTGACTACTGGGATCTGCGCCTCACCGGCGACTGGTACTCGAAGGGCGGCTACCAGCTCGAGGCCCATGCACAGTATGCCCTGCGCTATCGCTTCAATGGCAGCATCACTGCGGCCTACGGGCGCCAGCGCTTCAACATCGGCAACCCCTGGCTGCCCGACGACCAGCCGCAGACCGACTACCGCCTGGCCTTCAACCACTCGCAGCAGCTCACCCCCACGTCGAGCATTGCCGCGAACATGCAGTTCCAGTCCAACTCCTACTTCAGCAACAACAGCGTCAACATGAACGAGTTGTTGACACAGCGCATCTACTCGCAGGCCACCTACAACACCTCATGGGAATCCAACCGCTCCCTCACCGTGTCCGTGACGCGTGACCAGGATCTGCGGAGCGGGACCGCGACCACGGTGCTGCCCGACGTCTCCTTCTCGCAGTCGCAGATCTTCCCCTTCCGTCGGTCCGGCGGCGCGGAGCAGGCGTGGTACGAGCTCATCGGCTTCAACTACAGCGGTCAGGCGCGCAACCAGAACTCCATCCTGCAGGTGACGCGCAACGGTGTGGAGCAGAAGGAATCCTACGACCGGCGGGGAGTGCGGCATTCGGTGAACCTCCTTGCAACGCCCAAGCTGGGGTATGTCACAATCAGTCCCTCGTTCAGCTACGAGGAGAAATGGTACGACCACCGCATCGAGCGCTCGTTCCGGGAGTCGGATTCCACCGTGCAGGGGCGGGATGTGTCGGGGTTCTTTGCCGCGCGGAGTTTCAGCCTCGGGGTGAGCGCGTCCACGAAGCTCTACGGCATGTTCCAACCCGATGTGCTCGGCATTCTCGGCGTGCGGCACACCATGATGCCCAGCATCAGCTATCATTTCAATCCCGACTTCACCGCGCCGGGCTGGGGCAACTGGCTGCGCCATCGCGGGCTCAACAACGTGGAGGTGACGTACGACCCCTATTCCGGCTTCGATCAGAAACCGGGCGAGGTGTATGGCGGGTCGGGCGGCCCCACGTCGCAGTCCATCGGATTCGGCGTCAGCAACATCATCGAGATGAAGCTCAACCCTGCGGCGGGGGACACCAGTGCCACCCCGCGGAAGTTCCAGCTCCTCGGTTTCGACATCTCCTCGGCCTACGATCTGGAGCGTGACAGCCTGCGTCTCTCGCCCATCAGCGTGAGCTATCGCACCAACATCCAGAGCGTGCTGGACATCAGCGGAAGCGCCCGCTTCTCGCCGTATGTGTTCGATCAGAACCGCGTGACCACCGATTACCGCGGCCAGCAGGTGGTGGAACCGGGTGAGGTGGACCGCTGGATGATCTCGCATGGACAGGGCCTCGCCCGACTCACGAGCTTCGACATCAGCCTCTCCACCGCGCTCTCGCACGAGATGTTCACCGACAGGGACAAGCCGAAGGACTCCACCGCGCTGTCCACTCCATCGGCCGCCGGCAGCCCCTACACCTTCCGCATTCCGTGGAGCGTCAATCTCTTCTACACGTATTCGATCAACCAGTTCAACCCGCTTCAGAAGACGCGTTCCTCGAGCATCAACATCAGCCTCTCCATCAGCCCCACGCCGAACTGGAAGATCGCCGCGCGTGCCTTCTACGACCTCGTGTCGCACGAGCTGAGCGCGCCGGAGATCAACATCTCCCGCGATCTCCACTGCTGGCAGATGAACTTCAACTGGGTGCCCACAGGCTATTACCGCCGCTTCTACCTCGTGATCCAGCTCAAGGCCCCGCAGCTCAAGGACATCAAGCTCGAGCGCCAGGGAAGTGACAGGGAGATCCCGTAGCGCAGCGCACAGCGGACAATCCCTCTGTCCTTCCCGCGCACCGAGTGAAGAGTTCAAGAGTCAGGGCGCGCAGGGAGCGTGCCATGACGCATGCGTGAGTTCCTTCGCGGCAGACCAACGTGATACCCTGACAACCTGAGAACTTGAGCCCCCCCTCAGTCCCTTCCCAACACTGCCTGGTCCTTCTTTGGAAGGGTGGCGACGACGAGGTCGTAGGAGTGGTCGACCCATTCCTGGATGAGGCGGTCGGGGAGGGTGTGGTCGATGATGACGGTGTTCCAGTGACGTTTGTTCATGTGCCAGCCGGGGCGCACGGCGTCGTGGCGTTCGCGCAGCTCGACGGCGCGTTCCGGATCGCACTTCAGGTTGATGCTCATGGGCACGGTGGCGATGTCTGTGAGGGCGAACATCTTCCCCAGCACCTTGAAGACGAGCGTGGTCTCGTCGAAGGGGAAATGCTCGGTGACACCGCGTTTCTTCAGGCAGTAGCTGCGAAAGGTCTCGATGTTCATTGCGTGGATGTCAGGTCTGTGATGACGGGGGGCTGGCGCCGACGTGGCGCGCCCAGGCTTCGGGGTCGGTGACACCCTCCGTCACGATCAGACGGATGTGCGACGCCGGTGTGAGACCGAGGGCGGCCCGCGATGCGGCATGGTCGGGGGAGGAGAGCACCGAGAGGGCGGCGACGGAGGCGGCGCCGGTTTCGGAGGAACGGATGCCCATCGCGGCGAGGCGGCGCATGCCATCGATGGCCTGGTCGTTGTCGATGGTGAGGAAGGCGTCGAGGCCGCGAAAGATGTGCGGCCAGGAATTCAGGGACAGCGTCCCGCAGTTCATGCCCGCCATGATGGAGCTGCCTGCGTCGTTGACCGTCACCATCCGCCCGGCACGTGCGGACGCCAATGCGCAGGCGGCCGTGGTCGGCTCGTAGCCGATGAGCAGCGGCTGCCGCTCGAGGCCCTCCCGGCGGTAGTGGCGGACGGCGGCCTCCGCGAGCGCGCCGATTCCGATGGGGAGCAGGATGGCGTCGGCCGCCTGCGTCAGCCCCGCGGCCTCGGCCTCGTCGATCTCCTGGAAGAGCGTGGAATAGCCCTTCACCACCTGGTGCGGAATGTCGTAGTAGCCCTCCCACGCGGTGTCCTGGACGAGCACGATGCCGCGGCGCGCATCCTGGGCCGCGCGCTTCACTGCATCGTCGTAGCCGCCCTCCACGATGCGCACCTCCGCCTCCTCCTGGGCGATGGCGTCGATGCGGACCTGGACGGTGGTGTGGGGGATGTAGATGCGTGCGGGCAGGCCGAGCAGCCGGGCCATGCGGGCCACGCCCCGGCCGTGGTTCCCATCGGTCGCCGCGACGAACATGATCCTCCCGATCTTCTGCGCCCGCTCCCCGAGCTCCTCGATGCTGTGCCACTGCCGGTCCCGGATGCCGTAGCGAAAGCGCAGTGTCCAGTACATGGCATACGATGCGCCGAGGATCTTGAACGACGGCAGGCCGCAACGCAGCGTCTCAAGCTTGAGCGACACCGCCCGCCAGCCCCCGGTCGTGGCAAGCCCGGGGGCGTCCACGATGTCCGTGGGGAGATGGCCGGGCATCCGCTGGTGGAATGCGGGCGCCTCGGTGGCAATGCCATCTTTCACAGCCAGACGGGTTCGATATGGATTGATGAAGAACTCTGTCATGTCGTCACACGCGGATCCGACATTCAATGTAGTAATACTGTCCCACTTTTCCTGATCCATCCCGGGAATCCACCGTCCCATGTGGCGGGGACTGTGGTGAAATGTTGGGAATATGCGCCGGAGCGGATATCTTGTCACTCCTCCACAGCATGATGACCGCCATGAACATTCTTCATTTCGTCCTCGATGACTCCCTGGCTGCACACCTCCTTTCCGCCCTGGTGCTGCTCCTCATCGCCTACCTCGCGGGCCGCGCCCTGCATGCAGTCTTCCGTGTCATCCTCCATCGGTATGCCGCGAAGACGCGAACGAACCTCGACGACATCCTTCTCACCGCGGTCGCCGTCAAGATCCCGCCGCTGCTGAGCCTGTTCATGCTGCACCTCATCATTCTCGACCTCGTCGGGCGGCCGGCTTTTGCCGACAACCGCTGGCAGATCGGCCTCTCCATCAGCCGTGAAGCGATGTTCATCATCATCGCCGTGTACATCGGCTACGTCTTCATCCGCTTCATCGACGCCCTCGTGCTGTGGTACATGAAGGATGTGGCGGCACGGACCAGCACGCATCTCGACGAGGAACTCGCCCCCCTCGTCAACCGCATCCTCAACCTTGTCGTCTATCTCGTGATCATCGTCATCATCCTCGATCACTACAACCAGAACATCTCCACACTCATCGTCTCCCTCGGCGTCGGCTCCCTTGCCCTCGCCCTGGCGGCTCAGGAGACCATCGCGAACATGATCGCCGGCTTCGTCCTGATGATCGACCGGCCGTTCCGGCACAGCGATCGCATCCGCCTGCCCGACGGCACCATCGGCAATGTCCACCAGATCGGCATGCGCTCCACCAAGGTGATCGACGACAACAACGTCATGATCATCACGCCCAATGCCGAGATCGTCAAGAGCCAGATCCGCAACTTCTCCTATCCGAACGACGTGGTGCGCTTCACCGTGCCCTTCTCCGTCGCCTATGGCACAGACATCAATACCATGCGATCCATCCTGCTGACGCGCGTCAACGCCGAACCCGACGTCGTGGATCCGGAGACCACCGAGGTGCGCATCACGGATCTCGGGGAGTATGCCGTGAAATGTGACGTGATGGTCCGCATCAAGGATCCCAACCGCATTCCGCGGCGCCGCGGGGATCTGCTCCAGGTGATCCACGACACACTCGGTGCCCATGGCATCGAGATCCCCTACCCGCAGCACGTGCTGCACTACGCCTCGCCGGACACAAGGGGGCCGTCGGCATGAGCGCGCTTGAGAGCGAGATCGACCAGAGCGCGTATTACCACGTCGCCTACGAGAATCATGACATCATGAACCCGCTCGGGGATGAGCGCTACATCGCCCTCGGCAGCCTCTGCGGACTCGGTTCTTCCTCGCGCGTTCTCGACATCGGGAGCGGGAACGGCCACGCCGCCCTGCTGCTGGTCCAGGCCTTCGACTGCTTCGTGGAGCAGGTGGACGTCTCCGAAAAATGGACGGCCCGTGCCGCGGCCCTCTTCGCCGGCCACAACCTGCTGCACCGCACCGCCATCCATTGCGCCGATGCCGCCGGGCATGCCATCCCCGCCGGGGGGTTCGATCTCATCATCTGCTTCGGAACGGCGCAGGTGTTCGGCGGCTTCCGCAAGGCGCTGCTGCACATCCTGCCCGGGCTCCGGCCGGGGGGCTGCATCATCGTCGCCGAACCGTCGATCGACGTCCCCATCCCTCGCGCCTTCTCCGCATGGCTCCGGGAATCCGGCTGGGTGATTCCCTCCACCGTGGAGTACCTGCGCGTCATCGACCGCCTCGCGCTCGACATCCTCGGTGTCTTCCGCAGCACACCGGCGGAATGGGACGCCTACATGGCCCTCCAGTGGAAGGCGGTGATCGACCATCTGCGCGCCAACCCGCGGGATGAGGATGCGATCCTCTTCCGCGCCCATGCCCGCGAGGAGCAGGAGATGTACCTCCGGTACCAGCGGCATCTCATGAACTGGGATGTCTACGTCCTGCGGAAATGATCTGCGGGAAGCGCGGGGCTCCCACCAGGCAGCACATGGGAATGTTGAATGGCGCTGTGTGCGTCAGGCGGGTGCCTGGTCGAAACGCATCAACACCGCACGCGTCGGTGCGCCGTCGGTGTCGGTGACGGCCAGCGGCAGGGAGGCGAGCGTATACACCCCCGGTTCCACATGGTTGAGCCGAAGGAACTCGAGGATCAGCACGCCTGCCCCGAGGAGGATGCCGTGCACCGGGAAGCGCGGATCGCCCACCTCGATGCTCGCATGGTCGATCCCGACGAGCTGCACACCATGCGCCACCACCCACTCCGCGGCCTCCACCGTCAAGCCGCAGGCGGGGTTTCCGGTCTTGAAGAGAAGTGAGTGGCCGGGCTGCACGCCGGGAAGCTCCACCTCGCGCACACCGATGGCATCGTGGCCGGTCACATCCACCACGTGGGCGGTGGTGACGAAGCGTTCGATGGGCAGATCCGAGAGTGCCATGCCCCCGGGCACGAAATGCCGCTGGGCGTCGAGATGCGTGCCGCTGTGCGTGGTCAGGAACAGATCGTGCTCCTCGTAGCCATCCGCGTCGATGGAGGCGAGGCGCGACCGGTGCATCACAGGCCTGCCCGTGAACGAGGGGGTCGATTCATTGAGGGGGATGGAGATGTCGATGGTGCGCATGGCTGGCGTCGCTGGGGGTGGGTGGGGGAAAGGATCTGCCGGCGGAAACGTCATTGGACGGCCTTCACCGCACGCTCGATGTCCTCGGTGAGCGTGGGGGAGGTGCCGAGAAAGATGGTGCGGATGATGCCGCGCTTGTCGATGACCAGGGTGTAGGGGATGCCGTCGATGCCGAGCTGCTCCACCGCATCAGGATGGTTCATGTACAGGTCGAAGGGGATGCCCTGGCGCGTGAACACGGCCTGGGCGGCCTCCGGTTTCTCGTCGAGACTGATGGCCACGAAATGGACGGATCCCTTCGGGAAGGTGGCGGGCACGTCCTTCAGCGAGAGCAGCAGTTTGCGTGACTGCTCCGAACTGCTGATCCAGAACATCAGCACCACCGCGCGCCCCCTGTCCTGCGACACCGTGTAGGATGCCTTGTCGCCGAAGGGGAAGCGGAAGTCCGGCATGGCGGCATTCATCAGCGCCTTGCGGCGGTTCTCGTTCTCCAGCGCCATGCGGCGGTTGTCCTCCAGCAGTTGCTCACGGTCGACCATCATCTTCACCTCGTCCCATTGCTCACGCGCGTCGATGCGGTCCTTGTATTCCAGTCCGCGTTTCTCATCGCGGAAGATGTAATAGTAGGTGCGGGCGATGAGTGAGAGCACATCAGGGGATTCGGGGAATTTCCGCTCCAAGTCCTCGAGCATGGTCACGATGCGGCGCTGCGTCACATCGCTGCCCTTGTCACGCGCCATGATGAGGGTGAAGAAGAGCGGGTAGGCACGGAGGTTGAGCGGATGGAAGCTGATCTCCGCCTCCGCCTCCCGCGCGCGTTCCGAGATGTCGGCACGAGCGAGCTCGAGGAAGGACGTCATGAAGTACCGCGCATTGCGCACGGGCTCGCCCTGCCTGTCCTTCACGTAGGTCACGAAGGTCTTCCTGTCATTGTCGTCCCGTTTCACCCCGTCCGTGATGTACCACGACACGAGAGCCGCGGTGGAGTCGAGGGGGATGTCGGCCTCCCACCCCAGCGGTGTGCGCGTCATCGCACGGCGGCGGACACGCGCGGTGTCGGGCTGGAGCACGTTCTCCCACAGGGCGAGGCGCGTCCCCTGACGGGAGTTCCAGAAGTTGAAGACGTAGACGACGTCGAGCTTCTCCGGGTTGGAGAAGATGCCGCGTGTCTCGGCGTTGTAGAGAATCTTGAAGGGCAGGCCGAGCACGGCGGTGTTCTGTGCCGATGTGTGCGTGACAGGGAGGAGGAGGAAGGCGAGGATGAGGAGGCGTGTGCTCACCGCGTGGTCCTGGAATCGTGATACAACGGTCATTGAAATGGAGGATACATGGGGGCGGGCTTGCGCTTGAAGATGGCGCCGCCGATGAGGCCGCCCAGTGCGCCGAAGATGGTGAACAGGAGCACCGACACGCCGAAGATGATGAGCGCAAAGAGGGCGGGTGTGGACGCGAGGCTCTGCATCACCTGCTTCGTGGTCTCGATCAACTCGGGGGTCGCGTTCGGTGTGCGCGCCATCTCCTCCAGTGCCACGTTCATCTGGCCGTTGAAGGCGTCCATGAAGTTCGGGGAGAAGAAGCCCATCTCCACGAGCTCGACGATGGTGTAGAGCGCACCGCCGATGAGTCCCGACAGCGTGCCGGTGAGGGTGGCCATGCCCACGGTGAAGGGATCCTGCGGTCCGAACGCCTTCTTGTGGAACCACACGGCGAGGATGGCGGATCCCATGATGCCTGCACAGCAGGCGCAGTTGACAAGGTTGATGATGGGGATGGCCGAAACCACCGCCATGGCCACGCCACCGATGAGGACGGGGACGAGGCGTGAAGGCTGCTGCTGCGGAAGCGGTTCGATCATGACGTGCTCCTTTCTTCTATGCCGGAAATGGTGGGTGGCAGGAACTCGAGGCGGACATCCTCCAATGCACGGGCGATCACGAGGGCGAGCCCCGCGCCGGCGAGTGCTCCGGTGATCGTGCGTGTGGCGATGGTGGCGGCATGCAGGCCCGTTGCATCGAGGGCCGCATCCGCCAGCATCGGAAGCAGCAGCAGCAGCCCCGCGAGCGGTCTGCGCCCCAGCAGGCGACGCAGCGGTGGGACGAGCATGCCGACGAGCACGATGGTGAACGCGGCGTAGATGGCCGTGCACCTGGCGCAGACCGACAGCGGCGCATGCCAGAGATGAAACGATCGATCGGGCATCTGATGACACACGAGCGAATACATGTGGTGCGAGGCGAGGGCGGGAAGAATGATGGAGCCGGTGTGAATGGCGAGGGGATGGAGGGCGATGCCTGCGGTCCACAACACCGCGCCAAGCGCGGCGATGGCGTGGAGGCGCCGGCCTGTCAGCCAGAAGGCCCTATTTCTTCTGCCGCGACCGGAGGAAATCATCCCACTTCGTGGTCTTGTAATGCTCGCCGTTCACGTACACCAGAATCTGGAGGAACATGTCGGCCTTGATGTAGCCGGGCACCACGGTGATCACGCTCCCGTCGGCCGCGAGGAACACAGTGGTCGGGTAGCTGTTCACGCCCCAGGACCGGGCGATCTGGGTCTCGGACACCTCACTGCCGTCCACCAAATGCTTTGTGGATGCCTCGGCGTTGAGCTTCACCGTCACGAAGTGCTCATCGAGGTAGGACTGGACGTCGGCGGCGCTGTAGACATCCTTGTCCATCTTCTTGCACCAGCCACACCAGTTGGTGTAGACATCCACGATGATCTTCTTGTTGGACTGCTTCGCCTCGTCGAGGGCCTTGCCATAGCCCCGCCAGTTGAGGTCGCTGCCCGACGAGGTGAGGCCGATGGCATCGGTGAGACCGCTGAAGATCACGATGGCGACGACAGCGATGGCGACGGCGGCGAGGCCGATCCTGGTGTTTCTGGTCATGGGAGGGGGTCCTTTCCTGGTGTTCTTGAATGACGTGTCCTTCTCTTGTACAGGGCGACGATCTGGGGATCGTCCAACTGTAGGATGCGCCATTCATCCGGATGGTTCACCCGGACCTGGTCGATGACCTCGATGAGGCGGTCGTCGTGCCCGCATTTGTGGAGCGAGCGGACCAGAAGCAGGCCGATCCCGTCCCACATGGCATCAAGCTCGTGCGTTCGTTCGGCGGCTTCGAGGGCGTCCTCAAAGCGCCCGGCCTCAAAAAGTGTGTCACCAAGCTCGTACCATGCCTGCGGTGAGGAGGGCTCGAGACGCGTCACCATGTCGTAGGAATCCAGGCTCTCCGCAAGAAGGTCCAGCTGGTACTCCAGATCCGCCCGTGCCCGCCAGATTTCCGTGGTGAAGGGGGCCACAGTGGTGGCCTGTGTGTAATCGGCCAGCGCCTTCTCAAACAGACCGCAGAATTCGAAGGCGGTGGCCCGGTTGAAGAGTGCGTCGGTATGATTCGGGGCGATGGCGAGGGCCTGCGTGTAGGCGGAGATCGCCTCGTCGTGATGATCCATGTCCTGATACACCGTGCCCAGATTGTACCATGCCTGCTCGTTGGCCGGGTTGAGCGCGATGGACTGCCGGTAGGCATCGATGGATTCCCCGATGCGATGCACGGCGATGAGGGCGTTGCCCATGTTGAACCAGGCGACGGACATGTCGGGGGCGATGGCAAGGGCCTTTTCGTAGCTCCGCACCGCCATGCGGTTCCGTCCCATGCGGCTCAGGACGCACCCGTGGTTGTACCACGTGTTCGCATTGAACGGGGCGTGATCGAGGCTTCTCGTGTAGCTGAACAGGGCATCCTCGAGGGCGTCGAACCCGTCCTGGATGTAGCCGAGCTCAAACCATGCCTCGGCATTCTCCGGATTCCTGCTGATCAGTTCGCGAAAGAGGAGGATGGCCTCGTCGAAGGCCGCGTCGTGCGAGAGACAGAGGGCCTTGTGCAGCAGGGCGTCCTCGTTCTCAGGTTCCAGGGCCAGGACCAGGTCGAACCTTGCGAGTGCCTCGGGGTGGTTGCCGTTGGAATCGAGGGCGATGCCGAGGTTGATGAGGATCTCCACGTCATTCGGGTTGAGGGATTCTGCATGCTGCAGAGCCGCCACCGCCTCGGGATGGCGACCGAGCTGGTTCAGGACGATGCCCTTCTTTTCCCACACATCGGAGCTGTACGGTGCCATGTCCTCCCAGATGGCGAGAAATGTGAGCGCCTGCTCATAGTTCCCGTGTTCCAGATGGTAGGAGGCGATGTCTTCAATCAATTCCAGCGTCAATTCGCCCTTTCGGGCCGAATCGAGAAAATCCTGCAACTCTCGTTCCGAAAAGGCCGGGTCATCGGGGCGGTCAGGGGCGTCGTCGTCAAAGTCGTCAAAATCGGATATGCTCATGGGTCTCGTGATTTCTGGGGTCGGTTTCAAAAAAAACTTATCGCTAATCCGGCCGAAATGCAAGAGATAATTGCCGTACCAGCCCGCCAGGATGGTGCAGGCGTGTGACAGTCCTGTTTCACGACAAGCTAATTCATTGATTCCTAAACAGAATACGCGTAGTTTGCAATGCTTTTTCTGAAGTGCACCCATGGACCATCCACACCCCTGCATCGTTGTTCTTTCCGCCGGCTCCGAAGAGGAGGCCCGGTTGCTTGCCACCTCCCTCGTGGAGGAACGGCTCGTGGCCTGCTGCACCCGCATCCCCGGCGCCACGTCGTGGTACATGTGGCAGGGGCGGATGGAGGAGGCGCAGGAGTGCATCCTCCTGTGCAAGACCTTCAGCGACCGGGTGGTGGAGTTGCAGCGGCGCGTTGTCGAGCTGCATTCCCACGAGGTCCCGGAAATCATCACCGTGCCCGCATCCCACGTCTCCGCATCCTACCTCGCATGGATGAGGAACACGCTGGGGGCGGATCAGTAACCTTTTCACACGCAGCAGAGGGGATTCCCGACATATGGCGAAAATCATCGCAATCGCAAATCAGAAGGGTGGAGTCGGAAAAACAACGACGTCGGTCAACCTTGCCGCCAGCCTCGCCGTGGCCGAACGGAAGACGCTGCTGATCGACATCGATCCGCAGGCGAATGCCTCCAGCGGACTTGGCGTCGACCCCGGCTCCTGCCCCGTGACGATCTACGAGATCCTGATCAACAACGAGGACCCGCGGAACGGGATCAACCACACGGAGCTGCCCTTCCTCGATGTGATCTCCTCGCACATCAACCTCGTCGGCGCGGAGATCGAGATGATCAACGTCCCTCACCGCGAGCACGTGCTCCGCACCGCGGTGGAGAACCTGCGGTCGATGTACGACTACATCGTGATCGACTGCCCGCCGTCCCTCTCCCTGCTCACGCTCAATTCGCTCACCGCCTCCGACGCCGTGCTCATCCCGGTGCAATGCGAGTACTATGCCCTCGAGGGCCTCGGCAAACTCCTCAACACCATCAACATCGTCCGCAAGCAGTTGAACAGGAACCTGCGGATCGAGGGCGTGCTTCTCACCATGTTCGACTCCCGCCTGCGCCTCTCGAAGCAGGTGGCCGAGGAGGTGCACAAGTACTTCGGGGGGAAGGTGTTCCACACCGTGATCATGCGGAATGTGCGCCTGAGCGAGGCTCCCAGCTTCGGCAAGCCGGTCATCCTCTATGACGCCATGTCCATCGGTTCCCAGAACTACATCGATCTGGCGCAGGAGATCATGGAGCTTGAGGAGATGCCCCAGACGCCCATTCTCCATGCCCACGATGATGCCGCACTTGCCGCCCCCACGGGCTTCACCTCTCCTCCGCAGTTCGATGCGGGTGATGCCGGGGAAGCCGGGCCTCCTTCCGATTCCGGTTCACCAGCCACTCCCATCACCCCGGCTTCACCTCCCACGGTGACACCGTGAACCAGCAGAAATCGAAGAACGTCCTGGGCAAGGGCCTCGGCGCCCTCCTGCGCACGCTTCCCCCGGAGGAGGTCGAGCCGGTCACCACGCGCCCCGAAGCCATCCCGGAGGATGACGGCGAGACGGTGGGCATCCTTGCCCATGTGGAGATCGACCGCATCGAGCCCAATCCCTACCAGCCACGCCTGGAATTCAACGAGGCCGCCCTCAATGAGCTCGCCGAGTCCATCCGGCAGAACGGACTTGTCCAGCCCGTGACGGTGCGCCGCCACAACGGCGACTTCCAGCTCATCAGCGGGGAGCGCCGCCTCCGCGCATGCCGGCTGGCGGGCGTGACGCACATCCCCGCCTACATCCGCCGCGTCGACACGCGCGAGGAGATGATCGAGCTCTCCCTCATCGAGAACATCCAGAGGGAGCATCTCAACCCGGTGGAAATCGCGGTCTCCTACAAGCGCCTCATGGATGAATGCGACTATTCGCACGACATGATCGCCCACAAGATGGGCAAGGACCGCAGCACGGTGGTGAACTTCATCCGCCTGCTCAAGCTGCCGGAACAGATCGTCGATTCCATCCGCAAGAACGAGATCTCCATGGGGCACGCCCGCGCGCTTGTCAACCTGCCCTCGCGCGAAAGCCAGCTGCGCCTGTGGAGGAGGATCCTCACCGACAGCCTCTCGGTGCGAAAAGTGGAGGACCTGGTGCGCCATGATCCTGCAAAGACGCCGTCCACACGCAGGGCCACCCCGGCGCAGGACGAGAACGTCCGCGCGCTCGAAGCCCGCCTGCGGGCCGTGTATGGAACAAAGGTGCGCGTGGAGCGTTCATCGAGAAACACCGGCACCATCACGCTCGATTTCTATTCCCTCGACGATCTTGAACGCATACTCGACATCCTTCTCACCACCCCGCAATGATCCGGCCTCCCGTCAGGCACACGGATCCACTTGGTCTGCTTCGTTTTTATCCCCGCATTTCTTACCTTCCCTCCCACCTGCCTGCCAATGATTTGGTCGCCCATTCATAACCACCGATCTGCCATGAAAAACATCGCTTCGCTTCTCCTGGTTGTCATTCTCGGTATCCTCACGGTCTCCACCAGCCTCCCGGCACAGGATCTCAACCCTGTCGTCTATGCGGCCCTGTATGACGAGGGCAACATCGGCGTGATCAACCCCCTCAACGGGAAGCTCATCCAGCGCATCCAGGTGGGCCGCCATCCGGATGCGGTGGTCCTCAATGCCGCCTCCACACGGCTGTTCGTGTGCAACAGCGGGGAAATCACCGTGTCGGTGGTCGACATCCCCACCAACCGTGTGGCACAGGTTCTGCGTCTGCCAATCCTCCGCCGTGGCATCACGGCCGGTGCAATGACCCACACACCCGATGGAAAAACGATCTACGTGGCCGAACGCTCGTCCACCGATCTTCCGCTGAATGTCTACGCCATCGATGTGGAGAGGGAGATGATCACCGGGCAGTTCGAGGCTGGTCCGTCCATCAGCGCCATGTCTGTGTCCCACGACGGTGCGCGTCTGTTCATCGTCCACCAGGGCCGGGGAATCAGCGTGTTCAACACGGGAACCATGAAGAAGGAGAAGGACATCCCCACGCTCGAGGGCATGACAGCCACAGTGACAGGCGTTGCGTGCAGCCCCACCGCCCCCAAGGCCTATGTGAGCTACGGCACCGCGAACATGATTCAGATCATCAACACGGCGTCTCTCGAAGTCACCGGGAAGATCGCGATGCCCAAGTACCACACGGGCTCGCAGTTCGACGTGCTGTTCAGCCCCGATGGCGCCCGCGCCTTCGTCATCAACCGCAGGACCAACCTCAAGGAGGTCGACGGCATCAATGTGATCCGCAGCTCCGACGATGCGGTGATCAAGCTGTTCAATTCCGGCAACATCATGCGCGGCATGTTCGTGACCCCCGACAACAAGAGCTTCTACGTCGCTTCGGCGGATCTCAAGTGGTACAACCTCGAGTCCCTCGAACACATCAAGTCCATTTCGCTCAAGACCCAGATCGCCGGCATCGCCGTCATCTTCAAGTGATCCCCCGGCCGGATCCTTCCCGCCTGTGAGGTCGTTCACGCCGTCACCCTTCCGCCGGAGCCGCGCTGCATCCACTGCGCTCCGTGTGGTTGCGCTTCTTGTGCTGGCGTGGTCGCTGTCCCTGCCCATTCATCAGCACGTCTGCACGATGTCCGCCGCCTGTGGCGGGGAGCACGGCTGCCAGGAGTGCGGGAGGCCCACCATGCCCGCCCTGCCATCGATCGCCGTGAACTCCGCCGCTGAGGACGCGTCCTGCTGCGCCGATGCCCCGGTCGTGGAGGAGCCATCCTCCTGCTGTGCCGGTGATCCGGCATCCGTCGCGGATGAGACCGCGGATCCGGTGCAAGCCTGCACCACGCCTCCCGAGGCCGGCCTCCCTGCCTTCGCCGCCATGCCGTGCTGCTCCGACGAACTCGTCACGGCCGGAGGTGGCGTCGACATCACCACCCCCACGGCCGCCGAAAGCGGCGCCCCGCTGGGGGCCACCGCACTGCCGCCCGCCACCAGCTCCCTCTCCGGTGGCATGGATGCCGCGGGATCGCTTCCCGGCTCCGTGCGACCACCCGGACCCGCCGCTCTGCCGCTCGTCCTTCGAATCTGACATTCTCCCACGCATTTTCCGCCGGGGCGGGGCCTGAACGCTCCGCCGCCGTGCGGCAGATGCCCCGTCCGCCCGACAGCCTTCCCCTCCGGAATGCCGCGGGCGTTCGCCGTGTTGTGGGGAGATGAAGCGGTCAACGTACACACGATTCAACGGAAGAAACGACATGCAGCATACAGACCAATCCCATGGGATGCCTGCCCTGGCCCGGCGACACATCGTGCGGTGCCGTGGAGGACTCCTCATCCTGTCGGTGCTTGCGGCCCTCGCGCCCGCACCGATGAACGCCCAGACCCTCGACGCCATGATCGCCCGGGCGCTCGAACACCATCCGTCGATCAGGGCGGCGGAGAGCGACATGGCCGGTGCACGCGCCCTGGCGCGCGGCGCCGATGCATGGCCCGAGCCGGAGTTCGGCTTCGAGTTCATGGGGACTCCCATCACCTCATTCAATCCGATCGCCGATGCGATGGAGTACGACTGGTCGCTGACCCAGATGATCCATTTCCCCGGCAGGCTCGGCCTCATGGGCGACATGGCGCGCCTGCGCTCGGGCATGGTGGCGGAGACCGCCGAGGCGGTGCGCCGTGAGGTGATCCGCCAGGTGCGCGAGGCGCATGCCATGCTCCACGCCGAACAGCGCCACGAGGCCATCAACGACGAGCAGGAGCGCACGATGCTCGGGATCATCGAGGCGGAGCGCTCGCGCTTTGCGGTGGCGCAGGCCACGCAGGCCGATCTGTCGCGCCTCGAGGTGGAGCTCCTGCAACTGCGCAACGAACGGACGGACGTGCGGCTCGCGCTGGGCCAGGCCTGGGCCATGCTCCGCTCCCTCGCGGCCGTGGATGGTGCCCTTCCTCCGGGTGCGGTGGAGCCCCCCCCCACGCCCGCACCGCCGCCGTCGTCGCAGGCACTGGAGGATTCCGCCCTCGCCCGCAATCCCGCCTACCGCGCCATGCAGCTCGAACTCGACATGCGACGCACCGACCTCACCCTGGCGCGCCGGGAATGGCTGCCCGATCTCATGGTGCGGGGCGTGTACAAGCAGCTCCCCATGGGCAGGACCGATGCCTGGTCCGTGATGTTCGGCTTTGCCATCCCCATCGCGCCATGGAGCAGCCCGCGGCGGGTGGCACGGGAGGAGGGCGCAGAGCTGTCCCTCCGCTCCGCCGGTGAGCAGTTGCAGGCGATGGAGGCGATGCTCCGCTACCGCGTGCATGCCGCCTGGCTCCAGAGCACCGCCCTCTGGGAGCGCCTCACCCGACATCGCATGGAGCTGCTGCCGCGGGCCACGGAAAGCCTCGCCGGCCAGCTCGCATTGTTCCGCACCAACCAGGGCGGCCTGCTCGGGCTTCTCGATGCCTGGCGCATGGTCAAAATGTACACCATGGAGGCGGTGATGATTGAGGCGGGATACGTCTCCGCACTCGCCCGCCTCGAGGAACTCGTCGGAGGAGCGTCATGATCACCACCATTCAACCGAAGGAGATCGTCGTGAAATGCATCGTCATCGTCTTCCTGGTCCTGGCCATGCTGCCGGGCTGCTCCACAAGGGAGCAGGAGGGCGCAGCAGCATCCGGAGAGGCGGCCGGACAGTACACCTGCCCCATGCATCCATCCGTGCTCAGCGACCGCCCCGGTGCCTGCCCGGTGTGCAACATGGCCCTGGTCAGGAAATCCGCCCAGAAGGAGATGAGCGCCGGGGAGGAGGCCATGCTCCGCACCGTCACGCTCTCGCCCTCCCAGCGCGTGCTCGCCAATGTGGCCACCACCCAGGTTGCGATGCGGGCGCTGGCGCGCGAGATCGCCCTCCCCGGTGTGGTGGATCATGCCGAACCGCTCCAGGCCACCATCACCTCACGCGTCCGCGGCCGTGTGGAGAAGCTGCATGTCAACACCACGGGCGGGGTCGTCCGCCGCGGCGGCGCGCTCTGCGACATCTACAGCCCGGACCTCATCACCGCGCAGCAGGAGTATCTCACGATGCTGACCACCACCTCCGGGGCGACCGGCGGGGATGCCTCCACGCATGGCAGCATCCTCGCCACTGCGCGGCGACGCCTCCTCGATCACTTCGGGATGTCGGAAGCCCAGGTGCAGGAGCTGGAAACGACGCGCAGGGTGCGTGAGACCGTGACCATCCACACGACCATCGGCGGCACCGTCGTGCGCAAGGAGGTGCGCGAAGGGCAGTATGTGGCCGAGGGCGGCGTCCTGTTCCAGATCAGCGATCTCTCCCGCGTCTGGGTGTATGCCGAGGTGGGGGAGGGCGACCTGCGCTTCGTCCGCAGGGGACAGCCGGTGACCCTCCGTGCCGACGCCTGGCCGGGCGTGGCCTTCCAGGGGAGCGTCACCTTCATTGATCCCGTCGTGAACACGGCGACACGCACCGTGCGTGTGCGTGCTGAGTTCCCCAACGACGGAGGCCGCCTGAAACCTGGCATGTTTGTCCAGGCCGTCATCGGCGCGTCGGTGGGGGCCGTGACGGCGGTGCCCACCACGGCCATCATCAACACCGGCACACGGTCCGTCGTGTGGGTGGAGGCGCGAAGCAACCAGTTTGAACCGCGCACGGTGACGACGGGCATCCGCTCCGAGGGGTTCACCGAGATCACGTCCGGCCTCTCGGAGGGGGAAACGGTGGTCGTTTCCGGTGGCTATCTCATCGATTCGGAGTCGCAGCTCCAGAATCCCGATGCCTGGCGTGCGGCCAACACCGCGCCGGCTCCTGCAACGGGCTCCGCGGAACCGCCCGCGGCAGCCGATGCCGGCACGCCGGTGCGCACCATACGCATCACCGTGGATCTCGGCTACGAGCCAGAGGTCATCCGCGTGAAGAAGGGTGAAACGGTCCGGCTCCTGTTTGACCGGAAGGAGGATTCCGAGTGCAGTGAGGAGGTCGTGTTCAAGGACTTCGGCATCAAGCGCTTCCTCCCCGCCTTCAAGGCGACGCCCATCCTCCTCACACCGACAAATGCCGGAACCTTCACCTTCTCCTGCGGCATGGACATGCTGCACGGCAGACTCATCGTGGAGGAGAAATGATGTCGATTGTCAACAGCCCCACCTTGATGCCGGAGCGGCCATGATCCACGCCATCATCGATTTCTGCGCCCGCAACCGCTTCCTCGTGATCGTGGCCTACCTCGTGGTGACCGGCTTCGGCATCTGGGCCGTGGCGACGACGCCCGTGGATGCGATCCCGGATCTGTCCGAGAACCAGGTGATCCTCTTCACCGAGTGGATGGGCCGGTCGCCGCAGCTTGTGGAGGACCAGGTCACCTTCCCGCTTGTCACCGCGCTGCAGGGCATCGCCGATGTGCAGGCCGTGCGTGCGCAATCCATGTTCGGGATGTCCTTCGTCTACATCATCTTCAACGACAGGACGGACCAGTACTGGGCGCGGACGCGCGTGCTGGAGAAGCTCACCTCGGTGCAGGGCAGCCTCCCGCGCGATGCGAGGGTGCAGCTCGGCCCCGATGGCACGGGCGTGGGGCATGTGTACTGGTACACACTCGAGGGACCGCTCGACCTCGGCGAACTGCGCGCCATCCAGGACTGGTACGTGCGTCTTCATCTCCAGGGCGTGCAGGGCGTGGCCGAGGTCGCCTCCATCGGCGGCCACGTTCGGCAGTACCAGGTGGATGTGGACCCGGCAAAACTGCGCTCCTTCGGTCTCTCCATCAGCGATGTGCGCACCGCCATCCTGCGCTCCAACAACGACGTGGGCGGCAAGCTCATCGAACAGGCGGATCAGGAGATGTTCATCCGCGGCCAGGCCTACATCTCGTCGCTTGCCGACATCGAGAACATCGCCATCAGGACAGGCGCGGCCGGAACCCCGGTGTTCATCCGCGACATCGCCACCGTGCAGACGGGGGGCGACATCCGACGTGGAGCGCTGGAAAAGAACGGGGAGGGGCAGGTGGTGGGTGGCGTGATCGTCGCCCGGTCGGGGGAGAATCCCCGTGAGGTGATCGAGCGTGTCCGCCGGCGCATCGCGGAGATCAGCCCCGGCCTGCCGCCGGGCGTGTCGATCCACACGGCCTACGACAGGAGCAGCCTCATTGATGCCGCCGTCGGCACGCTGGAGAAGGCGCTCATCGAGGCATCCATCGTCGTCACCATCATCGTTCTCATCTTTCTTCTGCATTTCCGCAGCGTGCTGCGCGTCATCATCGAGATCCCCGTGGCCGTGCTCATCGCCTTCATCTTCATGCATGTGCTCGGCATCACGAGCAACCTCATGTCCCTCGGAGGCATCGTCATCGCCATCGGCGTCATTGTGGACGCCTCCATCGTGCTGGTGGAGAACGCGCACCGAACCGTGGCACGGGCACAGGAGGAGCGCGGGGAGCTCCGACCGCAGGACTACATCGAGCTGTCCATCCAGTCCGCCAGGCAGGTGGGCCCGGCCATCTTCTTCTCCGTGCTGATCATGGTCGTCTCCTTCCTGCCGGTGTTCCTGCTCGAGGGGCAGGAGGGGAGGCTGTTCCATCCACTGGCGTGGACCAAGACCTTCGTCCTCCTCGGATCGGCCATCATCGCCATCACGCTCGTGCCGGTGCTCATGACGCTGCTCACACGCGGTCGTTTCAGACCTGAACACCGCAATCCCGTCACCCGCGTTCTCAACGCGCTCTATGCGCCGGTCATCCACTGGGTGCTGCGGCACCCCGCCATCACCATCGGCATCAACGTGCTGGCGCTGCTCATCACGGTGCCCATGGTGATGCGCACCGGGTCCGAGTTCATGCCGCCGCTGGATGAGGGCAGCCTGCTCTTCATGCCCGTCACACTCCCGTCGGCCTCCATCACCGAGGTCAACCGCATCCTCCAAGTGCAGGACGCCATCATCAGGTCCGTGCCGGAGGTGGAATCGGTGCTTGGCAAGACCGGCCGCGCGGAGACGGCCACCGACCCCGCGCCGGTGAGCATGATCGAGACCATCATCCTGCTGAAACCGCGCGACCAGTGGCGCCCCGGCGTCACGAAGGACGACATCATCGCGGAGCTCGACGCCCGCCTCCAGATTCCCGGCGTGCGCAACGGCTGGACGCAGCCCATCATCAACCGCATCAACATGCTGGCCACGGGCGTGCGCACGGATCTGGGTGTGAAGATCTTCGGCTCCAACCTCGACACGCTCGAGATGCTCGCCGTGGAGGCCGAGAAGATCCTGCGCGACATCCCCGGTGCTGCGGATCTCTATGCCGAGCGCACCATCGGCGGCGTGTTTCTCGACATCGACATCGACCGTGATGCGGTGGCCCGCCTGGGTGTGACCACGGCCGATGTGCAGGACGTGATCGAGACGGCCATCGGCGGCGAGAACATCACGTCGGTGTACGACGGCCGGCGGCGCTTTCCGCTGCGTGTGCGCATCGCCCGCGAGTTGCGTGACAACATCGACGCCATCGCCAGCCTCCCCGTGCCGGTGAACGTGACCACTGCGGAGGCGGCCACCCCCACGGACGCCCCTCCCGCCGAACCGGCGGCTGCAGGCATGGGCGGCATGTCCATGGCGGGCGGCGGTGGCGGGGCACCGGCATCGGTCGCCGGGCCGGCGGCAGCCGCGGCGACGGGCGACGAGCGCATGACGGTGAGCAGCCGAGCCTACGTTCCGCTGTCCCAGCTTGCCACCATTCGCATGACACCGGGGCCGTCGATGATCTCGAGCGAGGACGCGAAGCTGCGTTCCATCGTGATGCTCAACGTCCGCGGCCGCGACATGGGTGGCTTCGTCACCGAGGCGCGCGAAAAGCTCGCCGGGGCGCTGAAGCTCCCCGCAGGCTACACCCTGCTGTGGAGCGGGCAGTGGGAGAACCAGCTCCGTGCCAGGGCCCGGCTGCAGGTGGTGATGCCCGTCGTGTTCCTCATTATTTTCGTGCTCCTCTATGTCATCACACGCGATTTTGTCGAGGCTGGCATCGTGATGCTCTCTGTGCCCTTCGCCCTCGTTGGCGGGGTGTACTTCCTGTACGCGCTCGGCTTCAACTTTTCCGTGGCCGTGTGGGTGGGCTTCATCGCCCTCTATGGCGTGGCCGTGGAGACCGGTGTGGTGATGGTCGTCTACCTGCACGAGGCGCTCGACCGCCGCATCCTGGCGCACAGGCGCGGCGAGCGGGGACCGCTGACGCAGGCCGACATCGATGAGGCCACGCGCGAAGGGTCCATCCTCCGCCTGCGGCCGAAGGTCATGACGGTGGGGACCTCCCTCATCGGCCTGATCCCCGTGATGTGGAGCACCGGCGTGGGCGCCGACATGATGAAACCGCTCGTCGCCCCCATGATCGGCGGCCTCATCACCTCCGCCGTGCATGTGCTCGTGGTCACCCCCGTGCTTTTCAAGATCATGAAGTCGCGTGCCCTGAGGAAGGGCTCGCTCGAGCTCTCCAAGATGGCGGACTGGATGCGGTGAAACGGGGGATGCCCTCGCGTGCGGTTCCCTCCGCACGCTGGGGCACGCCACACATGTTGGAGGGAAGCGGCCATCCCGGTATTTTTCTCGTCGGAAATCGTTTGACTCATCAGCAGAGAAAGCTTCGAAGTGCATACACGAAACGTCTTCATGGAAACCTACGGCTGTCAGATGAACTTCGCGGACAGCGAGATCATCGCAGGCATCCTCCACGAGCACAACTTCCGGCAGTGCGGGGAGATCGAGACCGCGGATGTCATCTTCCTCAACACCTGTTCCATCCGCGAGCACGCCGAACAGCGCGTCTACGGGCGCCTGGAGAATCTCGGTCACCTGAAGCGGAGGAATCCGCGCCTCGTGGTGGGCATTCTCGGCTGCATGGCCGAGCGCCTGCGCCACGACCTCATCGAGGAGCGGCAACTGGTGGACATCGTCTGCGGGCCGGACGAATACCGCTCCCTGCCCGCGCTCATCGATCACGCCCTGCTTGGTGAGAAGGGCATCCGTGTGAAGCTGTCGCGGACGGAGACCTACGACGACATCATCCCGTAGCGCACCGCATCCAGCAGCGCCTGGCTGGCGGTGATGCGCGGCTGCGACAAGTTCTGTGCCTATTGCGTCGTGCCCTACACCCGCGGGCGTGAACGCAGCCGCAACCTCGAATCCATCATCGCCGAGGTGCACCGGCTCGCGTCGGAGGGCGTCCGCGAGCTCACCCTGCTCGGCCAGAACGTCAACTCCTACAACGACGAGGGCCGTGATTTTTCGGACCTGCTCGCCGCTGTCGCCGACGCGGAACCGGGCATGCGCATCCGCTTCACCACATCGCATCCGCAGGACATGTCCGACACGCTGATCGACACCATCGCCTCGCGCCGCAACCTGTGCAACACCATCCAGCTTCCGGTGCAGAGCGGCTCCAACCGCATTCTCGCCGCCATGAAACGCGACTACACCCGCGAGCACTACCGGGGCCTTGTGGAGAAGATCCGCGCCGCCATGCCGGACGCGACCATCACCACCGATTTCATCGCCGGCTTCCCGGGTGAAACGGAGGAGGACCACGAGGACACGCTGGCGCTCATGCGCGAGGTCCGCTTCGATTCCGCCTTCATGTTCAAGTACTCGCCGCGGGAGAACACCCGTGCGTGGGACTTCGGGGACGACGTCCCGGACGATGTGAAGACGCGCCGCCTCAACGACATCATCGTGCTGCAGCATCGGATCGCCCTCGAACGCAACCGCGCGATGATCGGCACCGAGGAGGAGATCCTGCTCGAGGGACCGAGCAGGCGCTCCGACGCGGACTGGGTGGGCCGCACCGACGGCAACAAACCCGTGATCGTGCCCTTCGACGGCTTCACCGCCGGGCAGCTTCTGCGCGTGCGCATCACGGATGCGAGCTCGGCCACGCTGTTCGGGGAGCTCCCCGCCTGACGCATCCCGGCCTGCGGGGGACATGGTTTTTTCGTACATTTGATGCCGGATCCATGCAAGGATTCATCCCCGTATCGTCATGACCCCAGCACCGCACCCAGCACTGAATCCTCCTCCATCCCGCACCACCGGGAGGCGTTTCTGATGCCTGACGGGTTCGATCTGTCACCGCATCCATCGGGCATCGACCCCGACCGCTTCCAGCGCGAGAATGGCATTGTCGGCACGTCCGCCGAGATGCGGACGGTGGTGCGGACGGTGCTCCAGGTGGCGCCGACGGACATCACGGTGCTCATCACCGGCGAGAGCGGCACGGGCAAGGAGATCATCGCCAGGGCCATCCACGAGGCATCGCGCCGTGTGTCGAAGAAGTTCATCCCCGTCAACTGCGGCGCCATCCCCGAGGGCATCCTCGAGTCCGAGCTGTTCGGACATGAAAAGGGATCCTTCACCGGGGCCCAGGAATTGCGGAAGGGGTATTTCGAGATCGCCGATGGTGGGACGATCTTTCTCGACGAGATCGGCGACACGCCCATGACCACGCAGGTGAAGCTCCTTCGGGTGCTGGAAAACGGCGAGTTCATGCGTGTCGGCTCCTCCGAACCGCGCCGCACGAACGTGCGAGTCATCGCGGCCACGAACAAGGATCTGGAGGAGGAGGTGCAGGCCCGGCGCTTCCGGCAGGATCTCTACTTCCGGCTGCGCTCGATCAACATCCGCATCCCGCCGCTCCGCGCACGCCGTGCCGACATCACCCAGCTCGTGACCACCTTCGCCGCGGAGGCGCGCCGCAGACTCCCCGGAGCAGACTTCTCCTTCACCGACGACGCCATGGCAGCCATGTTGAACTACCCGTGGCCGGGCAATGTCCGCGAGCTGCGGAACTTCATCGAGAGCGTCGCCGTGCTCGAACGAAACAGTCGTGTCGACGGACAGACCATCGGTCGGCTCCTGTATGGCGAGGCTGTCCCGGTGGATCAGGCCTGGGAGCGACCGCTGCCCGTGCATCTGGGCAGGAGTTCCGAGCAGGCCGAGCGTGAGCTCATCCTTCGCGCGCTTCTGGAGATCCGCGCCGAGCTGCACGACCTGCGCATGCAGCTTGAGCGATCCTTCCATCTCCCGCCCCCCATGGCTCTGCCTGCGCCTGCATCCGTGCCCATGGGCGAGGTCCGGTCCACCCCGGGGGAGATACGGACGCTGGAGGAGGTGGAGCGTGAGGCCATCAGCCAGGCCCTGGAGTACTACGAGGGCAACCGCCGCCTCGCCGCCCTGGCCCTGAAAATCAGCGAGCGGACACTGTACCGGAAGATCGAGGAGTACGGATTGAAATGACCAGCCGTTCAACGTCCCGCGTCCTTGTGCTGTGCTGCGTGGCTGCCGCCTGTGTTCTCATTGGAGCCGGCTGCAACTACTCCTTCACGGGAGCTGCGGTGCCACCACACTGGAAGTCCATCGCCATCCCCCTGTTCGAGGACGAAAGCGCCTTCGGGCAGCCATCGTTGCGGGAGAACCTCACGAACAGCCTCATCTCCAGGATCCAGCGCGACAACACGCTGCAGCTCGCCGACCGGCAGGCGGCCACGGTGGAGCTGAAGGGGCGCATCACAACCATCAACGCCGACAAACCCCTCGCCGTCGCACCCGGCGAGCAATCCTCCCGTCTCCAGGTGATAATCTCCGTAGCCGCGGAGCTCCTCGACAACACCACGAAAAAAACCGTCTGGACGAAGACGTTCCAGGCCACGGGCGAGTACAACGCCGCAGCCGGCGCCGTTGGTCGCGATGAAGGCATCCAGAAGGCCATCGACAAACTTTCGGATGATCTCTTGCTCGAAACCATGTCTTCTTGGTAAATTTGTGTCTTGTTTTCTACACTCATTGAGGTGGTGATTGAGATTATGGAACATTTGATACTCGGTGCATATTTCGTCTGTCTTTCGATCCTGTTTTTGTTCAGCACCCATGGCTTCGTCATGGTGTACTACTACTTCAAGAACAAGGACAGGCGGCCCGCTCGGAAGGACGTGCTCGATGAGTATCCGATGGTGACGGTCCAGCTCCCTCTCTACAACGAGCTCTATGTGGTGGAACGGCTCATCGACGCCGTCTGCGACATCGAGTATCCGAGGGACAGGATGGAAATCCAGGTGCTTGATGATTCAACCGATGAAACGGTGGACCTCGTTGCGCGCCTCGTCGCCACAAAACGTCAGCTCGGCTTCGACATTGTCCAGGTGAGGCGTGATTCACGTGCCGGATTCAAGGCTGGAGCTCTTCGCGAGGGATTGAGCAGGGCGAAAGGCGAGTTCATCGCCATCTTCGACGCCGACTTTGTCCCCCGGAAAGAATTCCTGTCGGAAACAATGCGGCACTTCGTCAACGACTCCATCGGCATGGTGCAGACCCGCTGGGAACACCTCAACAACGACTATTCGGTGTTGACGCGCGCCCAGGCCATTGCGCTCGACGGGCACTTCGTCATCGAGCAGCAGGTGCGCAACAAGACGGATTTCTTCATCAACTTCAACGGCACCGCCGGCGTCTGGCGCAAGTCCTGCATCCTCGATGCCGGGAACTGGGAGGACGACACCATCACCGAGGATCTGGATCTGAGCTATCGCGCCCAGCTCAGGGGGTGGAAGTTCGTGTACCTCAACACCGTCACCTCCCCGGCTGAGCTGCCATCGGAAATCAACGCCCTGAAATCCCAGCAGTTCCGTTGGACCAAGGGCGCAATCGAGACGGCGAAGAAGATCCTCCCGCGCGTCTGGAAGGCGAAGCTCCCGTTCCGCGTCAAGCTCCAGAGCACCTTCCACCTCACCAACAACATCGTCTTTCCCTTCATTCTTCTGACAGGCATCCTCCAGGTCCCCCTCATCTTCATCAAGCAGAGCGGGGAATACGAGACCTTCTTCCTCTTCATGTCCGTCTTCGTGCTCGCCTTCGTCGCATCCTTCCTCTTCTACCTGTACTCCCAGAAGGATGTGTATGCGGACTGGAAGAAACGCATCTTCCTGTTCCCGCTCTTCATGGCCGGATCCATGGGCTTCGCCGTGAACAATTCCAAGGCGGTGATCGAGGGCCTCATCAACAAGAAAAGCGCCTTCATCCGCACGCCGAAGTTCCGCATCGAAAAGGTGGGCGACAAGTGGCAGAACAAGAAGTACCGCGTCGGCGGGAAGCGCCGCGTCACCTTCTCCATCATCCTCGAGCTCGTTCTCGCCGCCTACTGCCTCATCGGCGTCGGCGCGTCGTTCTACTTTGTCGAGATCGCGGCCCTGCCGTTCCAGCTCATGTTCTTCTTCGGTTTCGCCATCGTCGGGTCCATGTCCATCCGACACGCGCTCTTCGCCGGCCATTCCTGATCGCCACGCGATCCGCCTCCACCCCATCCGTCATCGGATCATGGTCACAGACGCTTTCCCCGCTGTCGGCTGCGATCCGATGATGCGTTTCGGACCCGCCCCCTCCCAAGGACGACGCCATGGATGACACCCTCGACAGACTCCGGCAGCAGCTCGCGGACGCCGCGCACTCCCCCGTGTTCGCGCGCCTCGCCGATGCCCTGCTCGACGCGGGGGAACTGCAGGAGGCGTGGGCCGTGTGCCGCGAGGGCATCCGCCTCCATCCACGCTATGTGACGGGCCACGTCGTCACAGCCAAGGCCGCAGCCTGCCTCGGCCGCTTTGCCGAGGCGCACGATCTGCTGCTCCAGGCCCTCGACATCCTGCCGCACTGCCCTGCGGCGCAGCGCCTGCTCGACGCCCTGCCGGACATCGAGCTCCGTTTTCCCCAGCGCTCCCACAACGTCCTCCTCGACACGGAACGCCACCATCTCGCGGGCATCGAACGACCCCCGCCGCGCCGCCGCCCCCGCTCCGTCGGCAACCTTGCCCCCGACCGGCGCGAGCTCGCCCGCATCGCCGAGTCCATCCCGATGACGGTGGCACCGCCGGTGCCGCCGGACATCCTCATCCCGACCCCCGTGGAGGAGGACCATGCTCTCATGCCAGGTGGATCGGTGGAGGACAACCTTGAACACCTCGCCCAGGTGCTTGAGACGGCACGCATCCCCATCGTGGAGGAGGATCCGGACACGCAGCCCCCAGAGGCACGGGGCGACTTCGGGCCCGACACCTCCCGCCGGCCCGCCACCGAGACGCTCGCATCCATCTACCTGAAACAGGGGCGCGTGGAGCAGGCCATCGAGATCTACGAGATCCTGGCACGGCGTTCGCCGCAGCGCCGCCACGAATTCCACCAGCGCATCGAAGAACTGCGCGCCATGCCGCCCGAAGGCGAGCTGGCGCCCTGACAAGGAGACCACCATGCCCATCACCACATCCGACTCCGTCCTCCTCATCATCGACATCCAGGGCCGGCTCGCCCGCATCGTCCAGGATTCCGAGAAGCTCATCTCCAACGTGCGCATCCTTGTGCAGGGCATGAAGATCCTTGGCGTGCCCGTCATCGTCACCGAGCAGTATCCGCAGGGCCTCGGGCACACCGTGGACGAGATCGCCCAGGAACTCGATGGGATCGATGTCATCGAGAAATCCGCCTTCAGTTGCTGCGGCGAGCCGGCCTTCATGAGTGCCCTCGCCGGGCTCGGCCGCCCCAATGTGCTGATGTGCGGCATCGAAACGCATGTCTGCGTGTACCAGACGGCCCGGGACCTTGTGGCCGCGGGCTACACCCCCCACCTCATCACCGATGCCGTCTCCAGCCGCTTTGCGGAAAACCGGACGCTCGGCGTGCATCGCATCGAGATGCTCGGAGGCGTGCTCACCGGCATGGAGATGGCGCTCTTTGAGCTCCTCCATGAATCCGGCACGCCACAGTTCAAGGCGATTTCCCGCCTTGTGAAATGACAACGGGGCGCTGGTGCGCCCCGGACATTGGAGGAAACAAAAAAAAACGGGTTGATGCAGATCAACCCGTTTTTCGTGCAGCCTTGCGGATGTCACCCGATGGCGATCACTTCTTGGTGAATGTCTCCGCCGGAGGATTCGTGTTGTGCTTGATCGAGGTGACGTCGATGTCGATCACAGCCTGGCCCACATTGAGGGACACCTTGAAGGGCACCTTCACCCCGTCCACATCGCGGTAGTCGGAGTAGCGTGTCTCGAGCGTCATCGTGCCCTCGGGCGTCGTCTGCACACGGTCCTCACCGAAGAGGAGCCAGGTGTTCGCGTCGATGAGCAGCGTCTGCCTGCCGTGTTTGCGCTCCACTTCGAGCACATACACCTTGGTGCCATTGATCTTGCGGATCACGGTGGCGTTCACCTTCCAACCCAGCTCCTTTGCACGGAACAGCGGCAGGAATTCAGCGTCCTCAAGCTCCTCGGCAAGTTCCTCGCCTTCCATGGTGTTGACGCGCGGACCGGCGGCGGTGACCACCCCCTTGCCATCGCACCATTTCTCCTGCGAGCCCATCATCTTCACGGTCATGTTCTCGTAGGAACGGTTCGGGCGGGCCTTCACTTCCTTGATCGTGCCCTCGATGGTCTGCGGACCGGCGGCGATCTTCACCGTGCCCTCCATCACGCGATCCTTGATCGCATTGACGGCGGCCTCGGTTCCGATGGCGGCAAGGTGCTTCTTCAGCAGCGTCTCACCATCGATGTCGGAGGCGATCGCAGACTCGATGGGCTTCATGTCGGTGTCGTATTCCTTCACGTCACCGAAGGTTTCGAGCAGCGGCTTGATCACTGACCCGTCGCCCACGGCGGTGATGGCGACGTTGTCCGTGTTCCAGTACTTCTTTGCGGCCTTCTGGATGTCCTCGGCCGACACAGCCATGACCTTCGAGATGTAGGTCTTGTAGTAGTCCTTCGGCAGACCGTAGAGGTCGATGTCCTGCATGCGGCTCACCACGCTCATGGGGCTTTCGAGGCTCAGCAGGAAGGTGCCGGCGAAGTACTGCTTGTGGCGGTCCAGCTCCTCGGCCGGGACGGGTTCGGTCTGCATGCGCTTCATCTCACCCAGGGTCTCGACGATGGCGGAGTCCGTGGCGATGCGGCGCACCGATGCGGAGGCCTCCCAGAGGCCGCCCATCTTGCGCGAGTCGAGGCTGCTGTAGGCGCCATAGGTGAAGGCGCGCTTTTCGCGGAGGTTCTGGAACAGCCGTCCGCTGAAGCCGCCGCCGAGGATGGAGTTCGCAAGGCGCAGCGTGGGGTTGTCGGCATCCTTGCGCTTCAGGCCGGTGGTGACGATGCACATCTCGGTCTGGCTCTGCGTGGTGCCGAGATCCACGAGGTGCACACCCTTGCCCTTGATCGGCTTGATGGCCGGGAGGTTGACCGACGGAAGCGAGCCGCCCTGCCAGGCGCCGAAGTACTTCTTCACGAGGGGCATGATCTCCTCGGGCGTCACATCACCCACGATCGCGAGGCTCGCATTGGCGGGGATGAAGTAGGTCTTGTGGAAGTTCACGATGTCGTCGCGCGTGATCGCATTGGTGGACTCCTCGGTCCCGAAGTTCGCATACGGGTGTCCGGCGTAGGCCACGGTGATCTTCAGGCGGTCCGAGATCGCCCCCGGGTCCTTCTTCTCGGACTTGAGACCCGAAAGCGTCTGCTTCTTCAGCTTGTCGATCTCGTCCTGCGGGAAGGTGGGGTTGAAGAGCGCGTCGGTCATGAGGTCGAGGATCTTCTCGGTGTGCTTCTTGAGGCCGCTTCCGAAGAACGACATCTGATCGTCGGCGGCTGATGCGCCGACATTGACGCCGATCATGTCGCCCTCCCTGGCGAACTGCAGGGACGAGCGCGTCTTTGTGCCCTTGGTCATGAGGTCGGTGGTGAAGGATGCGACACCCGACTTGCCGGCGCCGTCGTTCTCCGAACCGGATTTGATCATGAGGCGGAAGGTGACGACGGGCTGTGAGTGGTTGGAGATGAGGAGCACCTTGAGGCCGTTTCCGAGCCGTTCCTCCTGGTAGTCCGGGAAGGCGGCCTGGGGGGCGGGGCCAGCGGGTGGCTGCTTGGTGCGGTCGATCTGTGCAAGAAGGGAACCCGTGCAGAACAGGGTGACAATGGCGAGGGTGATGATTCTGGTTTTCATGGCTGGTGCTCCGTTCAATTCTCGTTGGCCTTGTCATCCTGCTGCATCACCGTGTAGAGCACGGTGTTCATGCGCGCAGGTTTCAGGTAGGTGTTCGCGACGCGCTTGATGTCGTCACGCGTCACCGCCATGTACTTCCTGTACTCCTCGTTGACGAGCTTCGTGTCGCCATAGAACAGGGAGGCACGGGCGAGCTCGCCGAGCTTGCCGTCGAGCGACATGAACTTCTGGGCGAACTCCGCCTCCTTGTTGTTGCGGGCCTTCTGGAACTCCTCCTCGGTCACGCCGTTGGCGAGCACCTTGTCGAGCTCGTCCTTGATGGTCGTGCGGATCTTGTCCATCTCCACGCCCTGGTTGGCGATGCAGAAGAAGGCGAAGAGGCCGGATTTTTCGAGCGCAAAGGGGAAGGCCCCTGCCTGGATGGCGAGCTGGTCCTGATCCACCAGCCGCTGGTAGAGCCGCGAGCTGCGACCGTTCGAGAGGATGTCGGAAAGGAATTCGAGCGCGTAGGCATCCTTGTGACGCTGGCCCACGGTGAGGTAGGACTCGATGATCGCGGGGAGCGGCGTCATCTTCTCCTCCACCGTCATCTCACGCGACTCCTTCTGCTCGGGGATCACCACGGGGATGCGCTTCGGCGCGGTGCCGGCGGGAATGGGTTCGAAGTAGTCCTTGATCCACTTCTTCGTCTGGGCGATGTCGAGATCGCCGCCCACCACCAGGCAGGCATTCTTCGGGATGTAGAACTTCGAATGGAAATCGAGGAACTGCTGTGTCGATGCCTTGTTGATGTGTTCCGGTGTGCCGATCGGCGTCCACTGGTACTGCGTGCCCTTGAAGGTGGACTTGAACAGGTTGTCCATGAGCGTGCCGTAGGGACGGCCCTCATAGCGCTGTTTCAGCTCCTCCTTCACCACCTTGCGCTGCGTCTCGATGCCGATGGAATCGATCACGAGGCTCATCATGCGCTCGGATTCCATCCACAGGGCGAGCTGCAACTGGTGGATGGGGACCTTGATGTAGAAGTCGGTCTGGTCGAACGAGGTCGAGGCATTGAACTGGCCACCGGCCGCGGTGATCAGTTTGTCGAGCGTGCCACGCTTGATGTTTGCCGTGCCCTCGAACATGAGGTGCTCGAAGAAGTGGGCGAAGCCCGTCATGTTCGGGTCCTCATCCTTCGATCCGACCTTGTAGAGCAGGTAGGTCATCGCGGTCGGCGCCGTCCTGTCGGTGTGCAGGATCACGGTGAGACCGTTCTTCAGCTTGTACTCCTCGTACTTGATCGGGTTGAAGCTCTGTGCCATGAGGCTGGCAGAGCACGCCACGAGCAAGACGACGAGCAGTTTCAGTGCTTTCATGCGTACGTCCTGAATGGTGAAGGGTGTATGGGGAAAAGACAATGTCCGGATGATGGGATGGTGGCGACAGGGGTCATGCCGTGGCGGTTCCTCCGCCGTGTGCGGGCACACCGGCAAGCTCCGGGAGCCCGGGCAGCTCGCTGATGTCATGCACAATCATGTCGGCAGCCTGGAGATACTCGCGGCCGAGCGTGGTCTCCACGGCGATGCAGCGCATGCCGGCGTTCTTCGCGGCCTCGATGCCGAGCGGGGCGTTTTCGATCACCACGCACTGCTCACGCGTGAGCCCCAGGTGCTCCATCGCCGCGAGATAGCCGTCGGGAAAGGGCTTCGAGCGCTTCACCTCGTCGCCGGTGATGAGGAAGTCGAAGTGCGCCATCTCATCGGCTCCAAGGGCGTTCTGCATGTTCTTGAGCGCCGAGGCCGTGACGAGCGCCGTGCGGTAACCGCGGGCCCTCAGCGTGCGGATCACCGGAAAGGCGTTGGGGTAGGTCGTGGTCTGCACAATGGAACGGAAGTACCGGCGCTTCGTGTCGATGAAGTTCTCCCATTCGCTCTCCGGCAGCGTCACCCCTGCCTCCGCGATCAGCAGCGGCAGCACATCGCGGGAGTTGCGTCCCTCATGCAGGAGGATCGAGTGCTCGGATACGCTTCCACCAAGCTGGCGGAACATGTGGTCCCATGCCAGCCAGTGGTAATGAAGGGTGTCGACAATGATTCCGTCGAGATCGAAGAGAACGGCGTGGATCATGGGCGTGTGTACGGCTGTGAGGGAGGCGGGTTTCAATAATACGCGACAAAATCGCGTCGCGTTCATGACAGCATCAAATATAGCGATTTCCCTTCACGCTTGTGTGCCGAACCACGCCGCCACCCCACCGGCGCATGCCGCGGGGCCGACTCAGAATTCCGCGGCGATCCCGATGCTCGGAAGGATGCCGATGGATGCCGAGGCATTCTCCACACGGTTGTTGCGTACGTCCCAGCGGTCACCCTGGATGTTCTTCCGGTTGTAGACGTTCTGCACGTCGATGTAGGTGATGAGGTTCCACGATGTGAAATTCCAGCGCCGGTCCACACGCAGGTCGAGCGTGTGGAACGCCGGCAGCCGCCCGCTGTTGAAGCGCGAATAATCCCGCTGCCCCGTCGGCAGGAAGGGCGTGGTGGGCCCTCCCGTGGCGAAACGGAACTTCATGCTGAACTCCCAGGCGTCGTCGAGGCGCCAGCCGCCGGAGAGGTTGGCAATGATGCGCTGATCAAAGGCACCCGGCCGCTCCACGCCGTCGAGGGCGGTGAAGTCCGTGCGGTTCCAGGAGATGCTGAGGATGCCGTAGCACGGGATCTCCGAGAGCCTCTTCTGCACCAGCAGCTCCACGCCTCGGGAGATGCCGCTCCCATCGCTGATGAGCGGATCGAATCCGAAGGAGGCGAAGTCCTCCTCCGCACCGCCGTAACCCGCTCCGGTGTTCGCGAGCACGAGCCAGGGTTTGTCCACACTCGCCGGGTAATCGGCATACTGCTTCACATAGCCCTCGAGCCGCACCTTGGTGTCGGGGCGCAGCAGATGCTCGAAACCGAGGACGGCCTGGTTGACGCGCACAAAATCCAGACGGCGGTTCACGGCGTTGGAGGTGAGCCAGATGTAGGACGGCGCCTGGTGATACACACCGCCGGAGAGCGACACGCTGCTCTCCTGCGTCATCTGCCAGGAGAGGGCGAGGCGCGGGCTGAAGACGAGGGGGTTGTCGATCATGGAGAAGTGATCCACCCGTGCACCGGCGGTGACGCGCACGCGATCCATCACCTGCTGCGCCACCTGGACGTAGGCCGCGAGCTTGAACGCCGTGGTGTCCCAGGTCCGGGCGAAGGGCTGCATGCGCTTGTACACCGCGGTCGTGTCGAGGTCGAGCACGCCGTCGATGCGGCCCAGCCTGCTGCTGGCGCCGAAGGAGAGTTCCGTGGTCTTCGCCACCTGGAACACGCCATCCATGCGCAGGATGGTCTCCGCCTCGCGGGAGTCCGACGTGAAGATGGGTGTGAGAAGCGAATCGGTCTGGAGGTAGCTGTAGTCCACCATGGTGCGCCCGAGGGCGAAGGTGAGGAAGCCGCTGGAGATCAGATGCCGCCAGGAGATGTTGGAAATGTACTGGTCCTGCGAGCTGCCCAGGATCCGGGAGTTCGAGAAGCGCTTGTCCTCCGTGTCATTGAAGAAGCGCACCTTGTCCAACGCGCCGATGGTGAAGAAGGAGACCTCGTTGTCGGAATCGATCGACATGGTGGCCTTGCCCAGGAAGTCCCAGTACTCCGGCACGAAGCCGAAGCCCGCGGCCTTGAAGATGAAGTCGAGATAACTCCGGCGTGCGGAGAGCAGGAAGGAGCCGCGCTCGCCGATCGGGCCCTCGGCGTTCACACCGAACTGGGAGGCGCTGACCAGGAGCTTGCCGCCGAGCCTGTCGTTGCGGCCATCCCTGAGATCGATGGTGAGCACCGACGAGAGCTTGTCACCATAACGGGCGCCGAAGCCGCCGGTGGAGAAGGTGACGTCGCGGATGAAGTCGAGGTTCACAAAGCTCAGCGGGCCGCCCGTGGCGCCCTGCGTCCCGAAGTGGTTGATGTTCGGCGTCTCGAGACCGTCGATCACGTAGAGGTTCTCCGAGGCGGCGCCGCCCCGCACGATGAGGTCGTTGCGCCCGGCGGAGACCTGCACCACACCCGGCAGGACGGAAATGGCGCGGATCACATCCTCCTGACCACCCGGGGCGCGCCGGATCTCCTCGTTGCTCAGCGACTGTGCGCTGACCTGCAGGTCGGTGTTCTGCCGGAAATAGTCCGCCTCCACCACCACGGTGCCGAGGTCGATGGTGGTGGGTTGCAGCGGCACGGCGATCTGGCTCTGGCGGCCCGATCCCACGCTCACATCCGTCACGATCATGGGTTTGTAGCCGAGCAGAGAGGCCTGCACCCGGTAGGTCCCGGGGGCGACGGCACGCAGCGTGAAATGCCCCTCGATGTCAGTGGCCGTGCCGATGGCCGTGCCCGGAATGGTGACCGCCGCGCCGATGAGCGGCTCCTTCGTCACCGCGTCGAACACGTGGCCGGTGATGGATCCCGTGGCGCCCCTGTCCGCCTGCGCAGACGCTCCGGCGCTCATGACCATGGTCAACAGGGTGAGGAGAAGATGATGCTGGATGAATCGATGGGTGTTCATGCCTATCCATGGTTTGTGACACGGCTGCGCCCCCTGTGCGGGACGATTCGTGTACCTACAACGTTTTCCGTGTTTCCGTGGTTCCTTGTGTGGCGTGCGTCCGCTTCAGGCACACGTGCGGGCAGCGTGCCGCAGCGGGGCAGTGCAATGTACCCAACCCTGGGATGCCATGCGCCATGAAGGGGACATGCATGAGGATGTAACACAAACTTCACACGCCGGTAACACCAGCGTAACATGCTGATGCGAGCTTTGTGCATCACAGAAAAAGGACCGCGCATGAAAATCGCCTATGTCAATGCCAGTCTCCGGGTCGGTCAGGATGGCGTCAGCCGTGTCGTTCATACGATGATCTCCGGGGCACGTGCGCGGGGACATGAGGTTGCCGGGATCACGGCCTCCGAACCGCTGGGAGCCGTGGACTACCCCATCTGCCGTGTCCCCTCCATGGCGTTTCCGCTCCAGAAGAACTACCGCATCGCCTTTCCCGGATACCTCCAGTTCCGGAGCTTTCTGGACACGTTCCAACCGGACATGCTCCATCTCAACAGTCCATGCACCCTGGGGTTCAGCGCTGTGAAGTATGCCGAAGCGTACGGTGTCCCGGTGGTCGCCACGTACCATACGCACTTCCCCTCGTATCCGCAGTACTACAAGCTCAAGCGCTTCGAGCATGTTGCGTGGCGCATATCCCGGCATTTCTACAATGGGGTGGATCGGACCTTCATCCCGACAATGCCCATCCTCCACGAGCTCGAGGCCCATGGCCTGGACCGTCTGGAATACCTGCCCAATGGTGTCGACACCACGGCCTTCAATCCCGCCTGGAGATCACATGCATGGCGGAGACAGTTCGGCGAACGGGATGTTCCGATTGTGCTGTTTGTCAGCCGCCTGATGTGGGAGAAGAACCTGTCCGTGCTTGTGGAGACCTACAAGCGCCTGCGCGCGACACACGGCGACGGGTTCCACATGGTGATTGTCGGGACGGGGCACGCCCGGCAGGAACTGGAGGCGATGATGCCCGGAGCCCACTTCCTCGGGTATCAGCATGGCCGCGATCTGGCGACGAGCTATGCCTCGTCCGATGTGTTCGTGTTTCCCTCGACCACGGAGACCTTCGGTCTCGTGACACTGGAGGCGATGGCGTCAGGTGTTGCCCCGGTGGCTGCCGCCGCCGGCGGCGCTCTGGAACTCATCCAGCCTGATGTATCGGGCCTGCTGGCCGAGCCGTTCAACATCGACGATCTCACGCGGCGGGTCTCATGGCTGCTGTCCCATCCCGAATATTGTCGCACCATTGGAGAAAATGCCCTTGCCCGAGCGCGTCACTATGGTTGGGAGAGAATCCTCGACCAGCTCTTTGCCACCTATGACCACGTCATCGAGGATGTGCGGAATGGGCGTGCCAGATCCGGCCACCGGAGAAGGCGGCCTGCCGCCCTTGCCATCGAGGCTGCATGAAGCCGGCGCCAGCTTTCGGATCGCCCACATCTCCGATCCGCATCTCAGCCGGAGATACTACCGGGAACACATCAAATCCCTGAAGATCCTCCTCAGGAGGATGCTCGATGCCGGATGCGATCACGTTGTCATCTCCGGCGACATCGTCTCCACCGCCGACCCGGACGACTACCATCTGGCCCGTGAGATCTTCGCCTCATTCGGTCTTCTGCGACCGGAACGACTCACCATGGTTCCGGGGAACCACGACATCTTCGGTGGTCCCCACCGCGCTGTCGACGTGTTGAGTTTCCCCCATCACATCCGTGCCGTCGATCATCGGCGGATGATGAACCTGTACGCGGAGGCATTTGCTGAAACCTTTGTCGGAGCCACGCGGCTGTCACCTGCCACCCTGTTCCCCTGTGTCAAGCAGGTGGGACCATTCGCGCTTCTGTGCCTCAACTCCGTCCCGCACTGGTCGTTGAAACGCAACCCACTCGGAAGCAACGGGGACTTCGATGAGGATCACCAGTCGGTGCTTGCAGATCCGGCCCTCTCTGCCCGCTGGCACGGGCTGATCCCGGTCGCGGTGATGCACCATCATTTCCACGACATTCATGACGACGCGCATGGGAGCACGTGGTGGGCCCGGATCGAGTCTCGCACCATGCGCATGCGCAGGCGGCGGAGAACGCTGCAGATGTTCCACGCCCGCGGCATCAGGGCGGTGCTGCATGGCCATGTGCACCGCAACGACGTGTATCACCTCGGTGGACTCGTGCTTGCCAACGGCGCTGGTGCGGTGTGTGACGATCCGGTCCGGATGCTGAAATACAACATCCTGTCGGCAACGGATGATGGCGTGCAGATCACCACGCGCATCCTGGATGTCCCCTACCAGGCCGATGCCCAATCCCGACCGATTCACTCATTCACGACCATTCCTTCCCTCCCACAGACAACAGGGTCCTGACCATGCGCCTCTCCATGTCCGATATCCTGCATCGCATTCGATCCTTTTCGGTGCTCCGTGATCATTCTTCAGATCGCATCGCCGTCTTCGACCTCGATCACACGCTCATTGATGCGGATCTCGGCGAAGCCGTCCTTGCGGTGCTGCTCTGTCGTGGCGAGAAGGTGGGCATCACCTGGGAGACCTACATCCAGACCCGGCAGATCGATCCCCCGACGGCATACCGCGATGCGGTTGCAGCAATGGGTGGGCTGCCTGAGATCAATCTCCGCTCCGCCACGGCGGAGGTCCTCACCACACGCCGGGCGGCGATTGACTTCGGGAACGTGTCCGTCCCCGTTCCCCGACCGCAACCCTGGGCGAGGGGGTTTCTGGCCGGGCTTCGTGAGATGGGGATGCCGACGCACGTCATCACCGCCACCGCCCACATCTCCGCCGTCATGGCATGCCGCTACCATTTCGGGCTGGACCATGATCATGTGCACGGCGTGCGGCAGTTGGTGAAGCGCTCCCGCCTGACGGACTGCCTCATCGAGCCGGCACCAATCGGCCAGGGCAAGGTGGATGTGTATTTGTCGACGATCGGTGATGAGCGGCCCCTCGTTGTCGCCACCGACAGTCTGCTGGATCTGCCGCTGATGCAGTTCTGTGATCCGGCGGGTCTCGCGTTGTGGGCGGGCAACGCGGAGGACGGCGGGATCGCGCGTGCCCTGGTCGGAGTCCGGGAGTTTGTCCGCATCCCTGGCGGGATGACCGGGATGTCGCATGATACTCGCCGTCCGGTGACCGCAGGTGCCATGCGTCGCGGGTGACGCGGGCGCGGCGCGGACCATGCGTCGGCGAGCGGATTTGCGTACCTTCGTCTTCGACATCTGCGGAGCCCTCATGCCCACACCGGAAATCCTGACACAACGACTGATCCTGAACGCTCTGCGGCGGGAGGATGCTGCTGCGGTGTTCGCCTACCGCGCTGATCCGGAGGTGCAGCGCCACCAGTCCTGGGCACCGGCCTCCGTGGAGGAGGTCGCCCCCTTTCTGATCGGGGATGCACCGACGCAGCCGGGCACGCCGGGAACGTGGTTTCAATTCGGGATCCGGCTGCGGGCATCGGGTGCGCTGATTGGTGACCTCGGCGTCCACACAGATGCAGACGATTCACGCCAGGCCGAGCTGGGCATCACCATCGCCCCCTGGGAGCAGCGCAGGGGCCTCGGCTCCGAGGCGCTCGCGGGGATGATCACCTGGTTGTTCACAACACGCAACCTGCACCGCATCCATGCGTCGGTGGACCCGCGCAACACGGGATCGGTTGCCATGCTCCGGCGTGTCGGATTGCGCCAGGAGGCGCACTTCCACCGGAGCCTGTGGTTCAAGGGGGAGTGGGCGGATGACCTCGTCTTCGCCGTGCTCGCATCCGAATGGACGGCACGCTTCTCAGGCATGGAATCGCTGTCAGGAATACACGCGTAGGACCGCCGCCTCCACGAACGCGTCGATCCGCTCCTGTGCCACCTCGAAGCGCACGGCGCCGGGGCCGTCGCCTCGGCCACGCATGCGCAGGATCGCCTCCAGCGTCTGAAGGAACACATCCACATCCCGCTCGTTGTTCTCAATGCCAAGGCTCGCGCGCACAACGCCCATGAAGCGGAACCGGGGGGCGATGTGCTGGATCACCCATTGCAGCCGCTGCACCATGGGCGGGATCCCGAGCATGTGCTTGACAAGGATGTGTGCGCAGTGGCAGCCGTAGCGGACACCGATACCGCCGTGGGCGGCAAGCTCCCGGGCGATGCTGCGAGGCATCCTGCCCTTCACATCGAAGGCGATCACCCCCACCTTGCGCGCGTACAGCGGGGAGTCCGGATCCGCGATGCCGAACACCCGCACACCGGAGATCTGCGAGAGGCCTCGCAGCATCCGCGTGGTCAGCGCCCGTTCACTGTCGCGGATCACCTCCATGCCGATGCGCTGGAGCAGCGCCAGCGCGCGTCCAAGCGCGGCGATGCCTGCAGCGTTTTCCGTGCCGGATGCGTGGATCGCGTCCATCTCAGCGGCACCGTACTTCAACAGCCCCGAACGCACCACGAGGGCACCGGAGCCGAACGGGGCGTAGACTTTGTGCGCGGAGAAGGCGAGGGCATCGATGCCATCGCGGCGCATGTCCACACGGCCATGGGCCACAAGCTGGGCGCCATCCACCATGATGAGTGCCCCATGGCGGTGGGCCAGGGCTGCTGCTGCGGCGACGTCGTTGCAGCTTCCGAGCACGTTGGACGCGCCGCTCATGGTGACGAGCACGATGCGCTTTCTGCCGAACCGGTGTTCCACATTGTGCTCACGCAGCACGGTCTCCATCGCAGCCAGATCCACGAAGCCGTCGGAATCCACCCCCAGGCGGATGATGGAATGCCCGGGCAGGAGGCGCCATGGCAGGTCGTTCGACGAGTGCTCCAGGAGGGTGGTGAGGATCACCGGCTCGGCATCCGGCTGGACGGTGCGCCCGATGCTGCCTGCCATGAGGGTGACCGCCTCGGTGGTGTTCATCGTGAAGAGCACATCGTACTGCCCGGCCGGGGCGCCCAGCATGTCGGCACAGATCGCCGAGGCATTGCGCACCACGGCATGGCGCGCCTCATCCGGCAGACGCAGCGTCTCCCGGAATGCGTCCCACACCGGGGCGAAAGTGCGCGTGCTGGCGCTGTTGTCGAGGTTGATGGCACGCGCCTCACCGGAGGACGTGGGGACGCGCAGGTCGCCGCCGATGAGCGAGTCGCGCAGCCGCTGCCGCAGGGCGTCGCCTGCGTCCGGCTCCAAAACGCCGAAATGATGGAGATCGGGAGGCGACGCATGCCCGTCCGACGCATGGGGGAGGGCCGTCACTTCATGGCGCCGCAGCAGTTGGAGCGCGCGGGCGAAGGCGATGACGTTGATGATGGCCGGCGTGCCTGCCTCGAAACGGTCGGGGGCATCGGCCCAGATCACCCAGTCCGGTGCCATGAGCTTGGTGGTGCCCCCGCCCGCCTGTGATGGAACGCCCGTGGGCAGCGCCGTCCGCAGCACCACGAGCGCATGCACGCCGAGGGCGAGACCGATGTCGGCGCTCGAAAGGTGGATCACCTGGCCCGGTGCGATCACCGCTTCCAGCGCGTCCGCACCACGCCTGGAGCAGAAGAGCACAACGTGGTGCCTTCCATCGAGGCCCAGGTGACGGAGGACGATGTCTCGCGCGTGTTCGTAGAGGCGTGTCGAAACAAGGGAATTGTGTCCGCTGCCGCGATGGACATTGCAGTAGGTGCGCAGCGCCGTGTGGATGCTCTGCTCGAGGGCCCGGACGATGTCCATGTCCCGCGCAGTGGTGTCCGTGATGGAGGGGAGGGGTGCTGTCTGATGCGGATCGTTCATGCTGCGTTCGATCTCCGAGGTTCGTGAATGCCGTTGCCGATGTCAATGAGCCTGTTCAACGTCATCCCGCGCCCGATGTTTCACCCCGTGGCATGTTCGGAGAAACCCGGGATGGTGCAACGTCCGCGTCACGCGATGAAAGGCGGCGGCGATGGCAGGGATGCATGAGCGGGGTCCTGCCACAACCCGGTGACGTGCGACGATGCATGTCGGCGCGGAGCCGTATACATCACCATGGGCGCTCCGGAACCGAGCCCACCGCGCGTCGATCATCCTCCAATGTTGTGACAGTACGCAGCATCACGGTGCGGGAGAGCCTCCCAGTACGTGCATGGCAACGCAGGCATGGCGAACACGTGCGTGAATGCGTCGCATATGTCAGGCATTCGGATGTACATTTGGAAAGGCCGGTTGCGGCATGAACATCATCGTGAGCATCACCATGAAACCGGGGCTCATTCCACCAAATCCCAGGTTGACCGTGAGGCGTTTCATCGAGAAAGCATCTATCGTGGGCCCTGCCGGACTTGAACCAGCGACCAATGGATTATGAGTCCACCGCTCTGACCAACTGAGCTAAGGGCCCGCAAGCGGATCACCAAGATACGCCCGACAGGGCGGAAAATCAATGGCGTGACTCTCCAGATGCCATCTCCACCTCTCCGCTTCGATTCCGCCCTCAGGATGATGCCCCCGCGGCCTGGAACTCGAATGCCGTGGAATGCCGTTTCCCATGGTGGCTGCCGTGCAGCCGGGGGACACCTCCCAACAGTTCACTTCATCACAGGAGCACACATGTCGACCAAAATCTCCATCCTCAACAACGGCCCGCTCATTGTCGAGGGCCAGGTCTCTCTCGCTGATGGTGCCGGCAAGGAATTCGGGCTGGCCGGCCGTGAAAAGATCTTCCTCTGCCGCTGCGGCCACTCCACGAAGAAGCCGTTCTGCGATGGCGCCCACAAAGCCAAGGGCTTCGAGGACGCCTGCCAGGCCTACGACATCAACGCCTGATCCACGGGACCGCCTTCAATGGCGACGCCGTCGGTGCGGATTGTGACCGCGCCGACGGCGTCGTGCATTGGGTGCCTGCGCCGTGTCAGCCTTTAACGGCGATGCAGGCGATCTCGACAAGGCCGTCCTTCGGCAGGCGGGCCACTTCCACCGCCGCGCGGCTGGGGGGATCGGCGGTGAAGTATCCCGCATAGATCGCGTTCATGGCAGCGAAGTCGTTCATGTCCTTGAGATACACCGTGCAGGCCACCACGTCTCCAAACGTGCAACCCGCTGCGTCGAGAATGGCGGCGAGGTTCTTCAGGGCACGGTCGGTCTGTTCCTGCACACCACCCTCCACAAAGCTGCCGGTGGCGGGGTCGAGCCCGAGCTGACCGGAGACAAAGACCATGTTTCCCGCGATGTTGGCCTGGCTGTAGGGACCGAGCGCGGCGGGAGCGGATGCGGTTGCGACGATTTCACGATGATGCGACATGGGGGACTCCTGTGTTGTTCGATGCGGTGGACAGCGCTCGTGGCTGCATGTCCGCAAGTTTTCACTTTTCGACCGATCATGCAACACACATGGCTTGCAGGTCACAACCCCGGCATCGTAACTTGTCAGCCCTGCCCGTCCACCCTTTCATCCGAAAATCCGTCCCCCCATGATCCAACTCACTGCCGAAGAAGTCCGCGTCGCGGGTGCGCTCATCGAGAAAAGCCAGGCGACACCGGAATACTACCCGATGACGGTCAATGCCCTCATCTCCGCCTGCAACCAGAAATCCAGCCGCGATCCCGTCGTCTCCTACAGCGATGACACGGTGGAGTACGTCCTCGAATCACTGCGCGACAAGGGTCTCTCGGCGATGGTGTCGGGCACGGGGCGCGTCGTCCGGCACACGCACCGCTTCGGCAACACGGGGCTCGGACTCACGCCTGCGCAGTGCGCCGCGCTCTCGCTCGTCATGCTCCGCGGCCCACAGACGGCCTCGGAGATCCGGACAAAGACGGAGCGCCAGTTCCGCTTCCCCAGCCTCGAGTTCACCCAGGAGGTCATCGCCGGCCTCACCGGCGGCGAGGATCCCTTCCTGGAGGAGGCGCCGCGCCGGCCCGGGCAGAAGGAGGCCCGCTTCCGCCACCGCTTCCATCCGCATGCCGACGAGGCGCCGCTGCAGGTCGCCGTCGTCGCCACGCCGTCCATCCTCGACGAGGTCACCGCACTGCGCGGCCGCATCGAACGCATCGAACGCTTCCTGCACGAACTCGGCTTCGCGGCACCATCCGACGCGGGCGGCGATGCCGGCATGGACGCAACGCCACCGCCCGCGGACGATGCGGGTGGGGAAGAGGAGATGTAGGAGGGAAATCGGTCCGTCGGGATCAGCCTTCGGCGCGTACACCCAGCAGCGCGTCGGCGGGCATCCGCTCATAGGCGATGGGATCATCGTGTCCCGCGCGGCGGAAGCCGCGGAGACGCAGCACACAGGATTCACACACACCGCAGGCGCTGTCCTCATTCTTGTAACAGCTCCACGTGAGCTGCAGGGGCGCGCCGATCTCCAGCCCCGTGCGGACGATCTCCGCCTTCGACATGGCTATCAGCGGCGTGTGAATCACCAGGGGATGTTCATACTTCGTGCCGGTCTCGATCACCCGTTGATACGCATCATAGAAACTCTTCCGGCAGTCGGGGTAGCCGGAGGAATCCTCCTCCACCGCGCCGATGTACACCGCTTCAGCGCCCAGCACCTCGGCCCAGCTCACCGCAATGCCGAGCATGTTGCCATTGCGGAAGGGGACGTAGGTGTTCGGAATGCCCTGCGGCCCCGTGCCGGCATCGGCGATTGCAAGATGCGTGTCGACGAGACTCGAGCCGCCGATGCGGGCCAGATGCTCGATGGAGACCACCATCCGCAGCGCGGGGGCCACGCGGTAGTGATCCGCGATCTCGTTGAAGGCCCGCAGTTCGCGTGCCTGCGTCCGCTGCCCGTAGTTGATGTGCAGTGCCGCCAGTGTGAAATCCCGGTCCGCCAGCCCGGCGCACACGCAGGAATCCATCCCGCCGCTGATCAGCACAACGGCGAGCGGTTTTTCGGACGTGGACATGGTGCTCATTCGGGCTTCGTGTATTCCACCTCGATGATGGAATGAATGCCGCCGCGTGTGTTGAAGCGCCCACTCACCTTCATGTACCTCGGCTGGCAGACACCCACGAGGTCGTCGAGGATCTCGTTGACAGCCGTCTCGAAGTAGATGCCCTTGTTGCGGAAGTCAAGATAGTAGTACTTCAGCGACTTCAGCTCGATGCACAGCGCGTCGGGAATGTAGTGGACGGTGATCGTCGCGAAGTCCGGCAACCCGGTCATCGGACAGACGGAGGTGAACTCCGGATTCACGTGCGTGATCTCGTAGTTGCGCCGGGGGTATTTGTTCTCAAAGACGTCGATGGTGGCCACGGGGGTCCTTCAATTGTGAAACACTGCGGCAATAGTACGACCTGTCCCGTGCACGACGCAAGGCACAGGGTTCGATGACTGTGGGTGAACCGAAGCGGGTGATGGGGGCGATGCGTCCTGCCGGTGTCACACGCCGCGGGCGTCCGGATCCCAGATGAACTTGTGCATCTGAAGCTGCATGCGTACAGGAAGTCCGTCGCGGAGGATCCACGCCGCCAGGCCCCGTGCCTGGAGCGAGCCGAACACGGGGGACAGGATGATCTCGTCGCAGTGGCTCCCAAGGTTGTGGTCCATGATGAAGGACCGCGCCCACAGGTAGTCCGCCTCATCGGCGAGGACGAACTTCACCTCGTCTCCCCGTTTGAGGTGATCGATGTTGGCCAGCCTGTTGCGCTTCATCATGCCGGAACCGGGGCATTTCACATCCATGATGACGACGACGCGCGGATCGACCGCGGAGATGTCGACGTGCCCGCCCGTCTCGACGGCAACCGTGCAACCCTGATCGCAGAGAGCGGTGAGCAGCACGAATGCCGCCGGCTGCTCCAGCGGTTCCCCGCCCGTCAGCTCCACGAAGCGGCATGGGGCATGCATCGCCACCTCGGCGAGCACCGCGTCGATGGTCATCGATCGGACCATTTCACGATGGTCGAGCGCATAGGGCGTGTCGCACCAGGTGCAGCGCAGACCGCAGCCCTGAAGCCGCACAAACACGCACGGAAGCCCGGCGCGTGAGCCCTCGCCCTGGATGCTGAGGAAGATTTCGTTGATGGAGATGGTCATGGGTATCGCTCCGTGGCTCGACAATCGTGCGGAATTTACTATTTTCTCCTCATGTTGTTCCATCGTCGCCCATGCCCCATGCTTCGTTTCCACACCCTGCGCGCACTTCCCCTCATCCTCGGCGCAATCCTCTGCCTGTCCGGGTGTTCAGGCGACCGGTCATCGGACCTCGGGGAATTTCTCACCGGGTATCTGAAGGCGCATCCGAAGGCCGATGTACAGGACGTCTACAAACTGCTTTTTCAGGGCGTCTTTGGTGTCGGGCACATCATCACTTCACAGCAGGAGGCCGCGCAGTTTCTCGCCAGGGAGATGGCCTCCATGCCAGCGAGGTCGGGCGAGCCCATGACGGAACCATGTCGACCCGACGGAGGCATGCTCCGCGTGAACCTGCGGCCCTTTCGCGATGCAGCAATGAACACGGATGACCTCATCGCCGCCATGATGGAAACGGCGGCCTCGGTGAAGGCTGCGCCGGAGGAATTCGCCTCCCTGTGGAGTGCTGTGGGTGACCTCATCGAGGATGGTGTGCTTCCCCTTGACCTCGATGAATACAACGCCCTTACTGACGATCTGCTGGAACAGAACTGGCCGGCCGTGCATCATTCCGATGACTACTCCCACGCGTATGCACCCGCCTACCGGGTTGTGAGCCGCGAGGCGTGGGAGCGGCACTTCGCGAAGTGATGCGTCAGTAGCGCCCGCCCCGCTCCACGCAGGGGTCTTTCGGTTGCACGATGTCACAGTTGAGAAGTTCCTGATGGACACGCCGCCGTTGCAGCGTGAAGGGCAGGCGCCCGCCGAGCAGGGCGAACAGCAGGCTCGATCCGTCTCCCATCACCAATCCGAGCGGTCTGCACAGCCAGAAGCTCGCGTTCTCCTTGATGATGGTGGGGTTCAGCAGATCCTGCGGGTTCTGGAGGTTGGGGAAGCGCGCATCGATGGTGACGAGGATGCGTGCGCAGTTCTTGAACGTGCGTGTGTCCGTCGTCACCGTCTCATAGCCGATGAAGGCGGCTTTGACCCTGATGTAGATCGGAAAGAGCGGGATCTGGTTGAACTCGAAGTTGAGGATGCTCCAGGTCGTGCCATAGGTTTCCTCGAGTGGGAAGGGCACAAGCAGGAGCTCCGACGGGAAGCTCCCGATGCCGGGCAGGTTCGGAAGCAATCCCGCCCGCAGCGCCGGGCTCGTGAAGTGCACGCCGCGCCCGGATTTCCTGATGTACAGTGTATCGAAGGTGACGTCCACCCCGGCGGAGACCTCGTTGACCTGCACGGCGTAGATCCCTGAATCTCCCTCCATGGAGCCGATGATGCGCGAGGTCTGCCGCTGGACATCGCGCACCGTCCGCCCGTCGGAGCCTGTCGTATCGATGCGGTAGGTCCAGAACGTGCCCTTGAGCGTGGGATAATACTGCTGATCCGCGTAGATCGGCTCGCCACCCGACGACACGGGGGACTTGGAACACGAACCGAGGGCCAGCGTCAGGAGGAGTGCGGGAAGAATGAGCTTGTTCATTGCCGTGCGGGGATTGGTGTGGCGTGCGTGGGGGGATGACGTGACCGGTTGTCAGGCGCTGCGAAGATGATCCACGAAGGCCGTCAATGCACGGGCGCGGTGGCTCACGGCATTCTTCTCCTCGAGTGTCATCTCCGCGAGGGTCTTGCCGGCCTCCGTCACGAGAAACACGGGATCGTATCCGAACCCGTTTGCACCACGGTTCTGTCGGAGGATGCTCCCTTCAACACTGCCCTCGAAGGTGCGCTCGATGCCGGGGGCCACAAAGGCGATGACGCAGCGGAAGCGCGCCTGCCTGCGACGCGTCGGCACCTGGGTCATCTCCTTCAGCAGCTTGCGGTTGTTGTCCGCGAAGGAACAGTGCTCGCCGGCGTAGCGGGCGGAATACACCCCCGGTGCCCCGAGCAGGTAATACACCTCCAGACCGGTGTCGTCGGCGATCGACGGGAGTCCGGAGCAGCGGAAGGCGGCGCGCGCCTTCTTCAGGGCGTTCTCCTCCAGCGTGAGGCCGTCCTCCACCACCTCGCCGCACTGTGGGAAATCCCCGAGGGTCCGGATCTCGACGTCCATGCCGTCGAGCATCGAACGGAGTTCGCGGACTTTGTGACTGTTGTTGGTGGCGAGCACGAGCGTCTTCAACATGGCGGAATGGTGTCTGGTGGAACAACATCAATGATACGGAATTCGCACGACAACGGCGATGCACTCCCGGAGGATGGACGCCTGCTCTGCAGTCAGCCGTCGATCACGTCGATCACGGTGTCGACACGGCCGAAGGGGGCGGCGACCTGGATGCCCGCGATGAGGGGGCGGATGCGTTCGAGCGTCTCGCGCGCGATGAGGATGCCCTCCGCCCGCTGCCCGTCCCTGCTGTCGTGCCGCCGCATGCGCGCCAGCAGCTCATCGGGCACGACGCAGCCGGGGACCTCGTTCTGCATGAACTCGGCATTGCGCACCGAGGCGAGCGGCCAGAGCCCCGCCAGCACGGGCAGGTGGATGTGCCCGATGCGGTGCATGAAATTCTCGAAGACGCGGACGTCGAACACGGGTTGTGTGATGATGAACTCCGCGCCCGCCTCCACCTTCCAGTCGAGCCGCCGCAGCTCCTGCTCCATATTCAGCGCGCCCGGGTTGGCTCCCACGCCGATGTGGAAGGCCGATGGTGCACCGATGGGGTTGCCCGCGATGTCGAGCCCGTGGTTGAGCCGGTGGATGACGTTGACAAGGCCGATGGCATCCACATCGAACACGGCCGTGGCGTCCGGGTAGTTGCCGAGCTTCGGCGGGTCGCCGGTTATGGCGAGGATGTTGCGCACACCCAGTGCTGCGGCGCCCAGGAGGTCGGACTGGATGCCGATCACGTTCCTGTCCCGGCACGCATAGTGGAGCACGGTCTCGATCCCTATGCGCGTCTGGATCTGCACGGCCAGCGCCAGCGCCGACATGCGCGCCGAGGCCCGCGGGCCGTCGGGGATGTTGATCGCATCAATGCCGTAGTTGAACAGCGTGCGTGCGCGCCCGAACTCCCGGTCCGCCGCCACGCCGCGGGGGGCGACGAGCTCCACAAGTGTCACGAAACGCCCGTCGGACAGGCGGCGGGCAAGGCGGGACTTCTCCGCGCGCGGTGTCGCATCCACATGTTCCGGCGTGGCGCCGACGTGGGTGGCGGGCTGGGTGCGGTGCGTCTGCATGCCGAGGGCACTGATTGCATCTCGCATGCGGCGGATGTGGTCGGGCGTCGTGCCGCAGCATCCGCCGATGATGGCCGCCCCCGCCTGAAGGAAGTGCTTGGCGTATGTCCCGAGATACTCGGGCGAGGTGAGGTAGAGATTGCGGCCGTCCACATTGCGCGGCTTTCCGGCGTTGGGCATCACGCTGATCGGCAGATCGGTGAGCTCCGTGGCCCGTTCAAGCCAGGTGAGCATCACCGCGGGACCCACCGTGCAGTTGACGCCGAGCACATCGGGGCGGATGTCCTCCAGCTCGCGCACCATCACATCCACCGTTGCGCCGGTGAGCGATCCCCCGTCGTCGTTCATCGTCATCTGGGCCACGATCGGCAGGTCGCACACGGAGCGCACGGCCAGCACGGCCTGCTCCAGCTCTCCGGGGTAGACGAAGGATTCCAGGACGAAGAGGTCGACGCCCCCGTCGCAGAGCGCCCGCGCCTGCATGGCGACATGCCCGCGGACCTCCTCGCGGGCGAGCGGGCCGAGGGGCTCCATCTGCACACCGAGCGGGCCGATGGCGCCGGCCACGTACACATCCGCACCCGCCGCCTCGCGTGCGATGCGTGCCGCGGCGGCGTTGATCTCCGTCAGGCGATCCTCGAGCCCGTGGGCCCTGAGCTTGAACCAGTTGGCCCCGAACGAATTCGTCTCGATCACATCCGCACCGGCGAGGACGTAATCCGCATGGACCTGGCGCACGAGGGCGGGGTTGGTGAGGTTGAGCTCGTCGAAGCAGGTGTTGATGAAGACGCCGCGTGCGTACAGCTCGGTGCCCATCCCGCCGTCGAACAGGATGACGCCGCGCTTCAGGCGGTCGCGAAACGGTTCTCTCATCGGGAGTCTCTTTCCGGGCGCAGGCCGAGTTGCACGAGGTCGTGCATGTGAACGATGCCCACCGGCTGCCGGTCGCCGTCGGCGATGATGAGCTGGGTGATCTTGAACTGCTCCATCACCTCGAGGGCGCGTGACACGAGCGCATCGGGTGCGAGCGTCTTCGGTGATGCGCTCATCACGTCCACGGCGCGGAGCGCGGTCATGTCCGTGTCCTTCTCCAGCATGCGGCGCAGGTCCCCATCAGTGATGACGCCCACAAGCCGGCGATCGTCATCCACCACACAGGTGGCGCCGAGTCGCTTGGTGGTCATCTCCAGGATTGCGTCGCGCAGCGACACGGCCTGGTGGACGACGGGGACGGCGGAGCCGGTGGCCATGATGTCGTCGACGCGGAGGAGGAGCTTGCGGCCGAGCATGCCTCCGGGATGGAAGAGCGCGAAATCCTCCGGCTTGAAGCCGCGCATCTGCAGGAGGGCGATGGCCAGCGCGTCACCGAGGGCGAGCGAGGCCGTGGTGGATGCGGTGGGGGCCAGATCGTAGGGGCAGGCCTCCTCCACCACACCCGCATCGAGCACGATGTCGGCTGATGCCGCGAGGGAGGAATGGACATTGCCGAGCATCGCGATCACGGGCACATCCATGCGCCGGAAGATGGGCATGATGGTCTTGATCTCCTCCGTGTCACCGCTCTTGGAGAGGATGAGAACCGCATCGTTGTGCGTCACCATGCCGAGGTCGCCATGGACGGCGTCCGAAGGGTGGAGGAAGAATGCCGGGGTGCCGGTGGAGTTCATGGTGGCCACGATCTTCCGCGCGATGAGGCCGCTCTTGCCGACGCCGGTGACGATGAGCCGCCCGCGGCATTCACGGATGGTGCTCACTGCCAGGGCGAAGCGCTCGTCGATCCGGTCGATGAGCGCCTCCACGGCCTGTGCCTCGATCCGCAGCACCTGCCGTCCGTTGTCGATGATCTGGTCGGGCGTCATCATTCGCCCATGAACTGGACGACGAGTGTGCGCATCCGCGGCCGGTTGTCGAAGTCCACGAGCACCACCTGCTGCCAGGTGCCCAGCAGAAACCTCCCGCTGCCGAAGGGGATGATGAGGGACGGTCCGACGGTGGAGGAGCGGACATGTGCGTGCCCGTTGCCGTCGTTCCAGGTTTCCTCGTGGGCGTAGCGGGCGCTCCGGGGGGCGAGGCGCTCCATGGCGGCCTCGAAATCCTGTTTCAGCCCGGGCTCGAATTCGATGGTCGTCAGCGACGCGGTGGAGCCGGCGACAAAGATGAGCGCGTGCCCCTGCTGCAGGTGATGCTTGTCGAGCAGGAGCCCCAGCCGGTGCGTGATGTCGATCATGTCGCAGTTGCCCATGGTGTCGACATGGAGGGAATCGTTGATGATCTTCATGGGAGGTCGTCGGGCAGGGTGTGGGATGTGAGGATGTGGGCGTCCTTCAGGTGGATGATGCTCCGCCGGTGCTGGAAGAAGGAATCGGCCGAGGGGCCAGGAAGCCCCGTGTTGATCTGCTCGGCATACAGCAGATCGCCCGTGGTCCGATCCGCGATGAGCATGTACTGATCGAGTGCCGGAGCCTCGTTGGTGGACAGCTCCGCGCTCTCGTGCCAGGCAGCCACGATGCAGGTGCCGGTGGTGAGCAGGTCGAGCTGCCCCTGCACACGCGGGATGTCCACAAGCTGCGTGATCAGCCCGCCCACGGATGCGGCGTCGGGGTGGGTGGCGTCGAAGGCCTGCGGGTAGCGGTAGTCGGCGAACCAGTCGACGGCGTTGATCTCGTCGCGGAGGCTGCGGATGCGGGTGTCGTCGTTGCCGAGATCGCGGACGAGCGAGCCGTCGGTGGCGTGGAGGATGAACCAGCGGCGGCCCTCGAACGAGGACTGGGAGGCGAAGACATCGGTGCCGACGGCGAACTCGAAGATGTGGTCGGCGTTCCGCCACAGGATACGCCCCGTTGCCAGGTCCACCGCGTGGATGCCGAGCGGCGAGGGCATGTCGGGGCGGCGGTAGCCGTGGAAGTACGCGACGCCGTCATAGATGCCCGCGAGGCTGATCCACCAGGGCTCCTCGAAGCGGAGTCCGCTCCACAGGACGCGGCCGTCATCGGCGGCGACGCAGGCAAAGCTGGCGGTGCGGGCCTCGGGGTTCCGCTCCTCGATGAGGATGCGGCCGTCGTCCGAGATGCGGATCATCCAGAGCAACTGGTCGGATTCATAGCTCCACGAGGGCAGCGTGCGTGAAGCAGGAGAGGTTTTCGAATTTTTCCAGGGAAGCATGAGGTGTCCTTCAATCGAAAAAAAGTAGGGGTTTCACGGGAGCATTGCAAACGTCTTTTTCGGCATCCTCCAGAAGGGTATCTTCCCGCCATGGATTTCGAGCCCGACACCCCCGCCTCCACTCCGCCCCGGCCATCGTATCGCAACACGATGGGCAGCATCGTGCTGTGGACACTCCTCCGGCTCGGCGCCGTCATCGTGGGCGCCTGGATTCTGTATGACGTCATGGCCGTCAACAACACGAGCTACGCGCTGTGGTGGGCCGTCACCGGCCTCGCGCTCTACGCCGTCGTCTTTCACCCCACACAGATCCAGTACCTGCATTACCGGGAGGAGACCAGAACCGTGGTCTCCGGCACGTTGTGTTCGTCGTGCAAGTACTTTGAATCGACGGGTGTTCTGTGCTCCAAGCTCGATGAACACGTGACTGAGGACTATCTCCCATGCGAGGGACAGCTCTGGGAGCCCCGTGGTGCCTGGCCGGGAGACGACGAGGATTGAGGGCCATCCCTGCAACATTCTTCAGGCAACCCACGCTTGGGATCGCGCGCCGGCTACTCGGCGCACGGCTCGTTGTTCGTGACCAGGGCTCGCGGTGTTCCGGACGCATCGTTGAGGTGGAGGCCTACCATCAGGATGGCGATCCGGCATCGCACTCCTTCCATGGCAGGACGGACCGCAATGCCGTGATGTTCGGTCCACCCGGACGGCTCTACGTGTACTTCACCTATGGCATGCACTTCTGCATGAACGTGGTCACCGAGGCCGGGGGCATCGGCGCGGCCGTGCTCATCCGGGCGGTGGAGCCCCTGGAAGGCATCCCTGTGATGCAGGAGCGCCGGGGCGCGGGCGTCCGCCTTGTGGACCTCACCAACGGCCCTGCGAAATGTTGTCAGGCCTTCGGCATCGACCTCAGGCACAACGGCCTGCCATTGACCGGCCCCGCCATCACGCTCGTCCCGGGCGATGAGATCGATGACGTGCAGGTCGGCATCTCACCACGCATCGGCATCCGACAGGGGAGGGACCTTCCCTGGCGCTTCCACATCATCGGAAGCCCCTGGGTGTCGCGCCCACGGCGCTCCGCTGTGTGCGTGCCGGCCTGAGCTTGTGCGCCACGCACGGGTGCGGGTCGTCACTCCGCCTCGCACTTTTCTTCCCGCATTCACACGATTCTTCTGCATCCTGACACACGTTTCCACGAATACCAGTCATTCCTTTCATCCATTTCTGGAGCATCCATGAAGAGACTCTGCACCGCATTTCTGATCGCCTTCCTGATGCTGACCCCCGTGCTCGTCGCACAGACGGGCGGCATCACTGAATCCATGGTCGATGAGCTCCGCGCATCGCTCACGATGGACGCATCGACCAAGGCCATGATCAACGCGCTCACGACGAACGACGTCCGCAAACTGGCGCAAAGCCGCCAGGCGGTGATCGAGACCAACACCTTCTTCTCCAACAAGCTCAAGACCGAGGGCATCACCGATCAGAAAAGCAGCGGCCGCTGCTGGTTGTTCGCCGGTCTCAACCTCATGCGCCCCGTGGCGATGAACAACCTCAACAAGAAGGGCTTCGAGTTTTCCCAGACCTATCTGTTCTTCTGGGACAAGATCGAGAAGTCCAACCTCTTTCTTGAATCCATCATCCGCACACGCACCCGCCCGGTGGACGACCGCGAGGTGGAGTGGCTGCTGAAGAATCCCTTCCCCGACGGCGGGCAATGGAACATGGTTGTCGCACTTGTCGGCAAGTACGGCGTGGTGCCGGCGGAAGTGATGCCGGAAACCGAGAGCTCGGGCAGCACCGGCACGCTCAACGCCATCCTTTCCACGCTCCTGCGCAGGGATGCCGCCGTTATCCGCGCGTCGAAGAAGTCCGATGCAGAATTGCAGACACTGAAGGTCGCCCTGCTCAAGGACGTGTATCGCATCCTCGCCTTTCACCTCGGTGTTCCCCCGACGCGTTTCGACTATCGCTATGAAGGGAAGGACGGCAAGGTGACCGAGCCGGTCAGCTACACGCCGCAGGAGTTCTACCGGAAGCACGTGAACCTGGACCTGAACGACTACGTCTGTGTGTACAGCGTTCCGGCCCATCCCTTCAACAAGCTCTACCAGATCCAGTTCGACCGCAACATGTTTGATCAGCCGAACATGACCTTCGTCAACCTCCCGATCGCCGACATGAAGGCGTATGCGCTGAAATCCCTGCTCGACAATGAGCCGGTGTGGTTCGGGTGTGATGTGGGCAAGGAATCTGACAGCAAGCTGGGCGTGATGAAACGTGGGCTGTACGACTATCAGTCCGTCTACGGAGTCGATTTCTCGATGACGAAGGAGGAGCGCGTCCTCTACCAGGAATCCGTGCCGTCGCATGCCATGTTGTTCACCGGCGTGGATCTGGTGAACGGGAAGCCGGAGAAGTGGCTGGTGGAGAACAGTTGGGGATCGAAGGCCGGCAACGGCGGCATGTTCACGATGTATGACTCGTGGTTTGACGAATACATGTACACCGTGATCGTGAAGAAGAAGTATCTGCCGAAGGCCGCACTCGATCTGCTCCAGACCAGGGCCGAGGTGCTGCCGCCGTGGGACCCGATGTTCTCGTTCCAATGATCTGCATCCATCGTTCTCACGCAACAGGGGCGACCATCGGTCGCCCCTGTTGCGTGAGGCACACCATTTTTCCATTGTGGCTCGTCTGGCGCGCAAACGCCGATCCGGGGCGTTTCGTTCCCGGCATTTCGGAGGAATTTTCTCGTTTCGAAAAAACCCGTATCTTCCTCCCTTCATTTGCGACTTCCAGTATCTCGAAAGCACCAAACGATTGATCAGACCTGATAGAGCCACATCTCACCTGACCGGGAAGGGAGTCCGCCCACAGTGATCCCCCATGTCCTGAAGGTGGCGGCGCCCCATTCACCACAAACCATGGAGCCCACTATGAGCACGGGCGTGTACGCGCTTGCACGTTTTCAGCACCAGGACAACCTGCTTCCGGCTGCCGCCGTCATTGCCGCGCTCCCGGCCGTGACGCAGTGGGACGCTGTCGATGGCCACATGCACATTGTCATGAAACTCGCCGTGGCGCGTGAGGAGGTCCCCGGAGAGCTGCTAGCGCTGGACGGGCTGGCCGACATGCAGGTGGCCGAGATCATGGCCCCCCTTCCCGCCACTGCGACGATGGATCCCGCGGCGGCCCATGCCCGCGTCTTCATCGAGATCGATCACACGCGCGCCGGCGAGCTGCGACGGTGCCTCGCCGACGTCCCCGGCATCGTGGAATGCGAGGAGACCGCGGGCCCCTTCGATCTCGCCTGCCTGCTCCAGGCGCCCACCTTCAGCGACATCCAGCACATCGTCGACCGGAAGCTCCAACTGCTCGACGGCGTGGTGCGGATCCGCCAGAACCGCATCATCGAACTCACCAGCTTATAGAGGACAGAAATGGCAGAAACCGCAACTCCCGAGTTCAGGCCGTTCAACGTCGATCTCTGGAAACACGACGGGCATGCAGGCGCGCTCATCCCGCTCCTGCAATCGGCGCAGGACACCTATGGCTACGTCTCGGAAAAGGCCATCGACTCCATCAGCCATGTGACGGGCATCCCCTCAGCCGAGATCTATGGCGTGGTGACATTCTACGCCCAGTTCCGCACCAAGCCGCTCGGGAAGAACATCATCAAGGTGTGCAATGGCACCGCCTGTCATGTCAACGGCGCCAGGGCGGTCTACACCGTGATCCAGGACGAGCTCAACATCAACTACGACGAGACCTCCGACGATGGCATGTTCAGCCTCCTGTCTGTGGCATGCATCGGGTGCTGCTCGCTCGCACCTGTCATCACGATCAACGGTGAAACATACGGTCGGCTCACGTCGCAGAAACTGCGCAAGATTCTCAAGGATTTTCGTCGCCGTGCGGCGGAAGCGGAATAGGGGGCCATCATGACCATCGTGAAAATCGGACTCGGAACCTGCGGCATCTCCGCCGGCGGGGAGAAAGTGTACAAGGCCTTCGAGGAGGAGCTGAAGGAGCGCCCCGATGCCTTCATCCTCCAGGAGACGGGCTGCATCGGCATGTGTTATCGCGAGGTGCTGGTGGAGGTGGACAACGGCGCCGCGCGGCATCTCTACGGCGACGTCACCCCCGACAGGGTGTCGCGCATCATCGACGAGGATGTCCTCGGAGGGATGGCGGTTGAAGAATGGCTCGTCAACGGCGAGGGCCGCGAGGCGGGCTTCTTCGAGAACCAGGTGCGCATCGTGCTCCGCAACTGTGGCATCATCGATCCCGGTTCCATCGAGGAGTACATCGACGCGGGTGGATACCAGGCGATCGAGAAGGCGCTCACCACCATGACGCCCGACGACGTGATCCGCGAGGTGGCGGAATCCGGACTGCGCGGACGCGGCGGCGGCGGCTTCCCGACGGGCACGAAATGGAGATTCACCCGCCAGGCCGCGGGGGATCTCAAGTACATCGTCTGCAACGCCGACGAAGGCGACCCGGGCGCGTTCATGGATCGCTCCGTGCTCGAATCCGATCCCCACGCGGTGCTCGAGGGCATGATCATCGCGGCCTACGCCATCGGTGCGTCGGACTCCTACATTTACTGCCGGGCCGAATACCCCAAGGCCATCACCCGGCTGCGCCAGGCCATCGCCCAGGCCCGCCGGAAGGGGCTGCTCGGCGACAACATCCTCGGCACGGGCTTCAGCTTCGAGATCAGAATCAAGGAGGGCGCCGGCGCGTTCGTCTGCGGCGAGGAAACGGCGCTCATCGCCTCCATCGAGGGACGCCGCGGCATGCCGCGCATCCGGCCGCCCTTCCCGGCGGTGAAGGGATTGTGGGGCAGGCCCACGAACATCAACAATGTCGAGACCTTTGCGAACATCCCGTGGATCATCCTCAACGGCGGGGCGGCCTTCGCCGCCCACGGCACGGCCGACAGCAAGGGCACCAAGGTGTTCGCCATGGCGGGCAAGGTGGCACGCGCGGGTCTGATCGAGGTGCCCATGGGCGTCACCATCAACTCCGTCATCTTCGACATCTGCGGCGGCATCGTCGACAACCGCCAGTTCAAGGCCGTCCAGATGGGCGGACCATCGGGCGGCTGCATCCCGGCCCACATGTGTGATCTGCCCATCGACTACCAGCAGATCAACAGCACCGGCGCCATCATGGGCTCCGGCGGCCTCATCGTGATGGACGAGACCACCTGCATGGTGGATGTCGCCAAGTTCTTCCTCACCTTCACCCAGGCCGAATCCTGCGGGAAGTGCACCTTCTGCCGTATCGGCACCAAGCGCATGCTCGAAATCCTGGAGCGCATCACCGACGGAAAGGGCACGCTGGAGGATCTCGACAACCTCGAGGAACTGAGCGCCCAGATCAAGGCTGCATCCCTCTGCGGCCTCGGGCAGACAGCCCCGAACCCCGTCGTCACCACACTCAAGTACTTCCGTGATGAGTATGTGTCCCACATCGTGGACAGGAAATGCCCGGCGCATGTGTGCGCCCCGCTCATCGAGTACACCATCCTGGACAATTGCACCGGCTGCATGGTGTGCAAGCGCGCATGTCCCACCGAGGCCATCTCGGGCGAGAAAAAGGTAATCCACGTCATCGATCAGGAACTCTGCATCAAGTGCGGCAAGTGTTTCGACGTATGCCGCTTTGATTCGGTGCTGAAGAATTGAGGCGCACCATGATCACTCTCACCATCAATGGCCGACAGGTCACCGCTTCCGAGGATCGCACCATTCGCGAGATCTGCCACGAGCAGAACATCGACTCCATCCCGACCCTCTGTCACGACGAGAAACTCCCGCCCTTCGGCTCCTGCTTCCTGTGCGTGGTGGAGGTGGAGGGGCAGAGCCGCCTGTTCCCCGCCTGCTCCACCAAGCCGGTGCAGGGCATGGTCATCCATACACGCTCCGACAAGGTGGTGCGTGCGCGCAAGACCTGCCTCGAGCTGCTCCTGTCGGATCACTATGCGGACTGTTTCGGCCCCTGCCGCCTCAACTGCCCGGCGGACATCGACATCCAGGGCTACATGTCGCTCATCAGTCTCGGCAAGTTTCGCGAGGCGGTGGCGTTGATCAAGGAGAAGAATCCGCTTCCGAGCGTCTGCGGCCGCGTCTGCACGCGCAAATGTGAGCTCAACTGCCGCCGCAACCTGCTCGACGAACCGGTGGGCATCGACTTTCTCAAGCGCTATGTGGCCGATTGGGACATGATCGACGAGATGTGGCAGCCCGAGGTGAAGCCGCTCAACGGGAAGCGCGTGGCGGTGATCGGTTCGGGCCCCGCGGGCATGACCTGTGCCTACTACCTGCGCCTCGAAGGCTACCACCCCACCGTGCACGAAGCCCTGCCGGATCTTGGCGGCATGCTCCGCTATGGCATCCCGGAATACCGCCTCCCCAAGGAGGTGCTGGCGAAGGAGATCAACTGGATCCTCGACCTTGGCGTCGACGTCCACACGAACACCAAGCTCGGCCGCGATTTCACCATGGACCACCTCTTTGAGCAGGGTTACTCAGCAGTGTTTGTTGCACTCGGCGCACAGATCGGCAAGCCCATGCAGGTGGAGAACGAGGATGTTCGTGGCGTGCTGAGCGGTGTGGAATTCCTGAAGCAGGTGGAGATGAAGACAAACCCCGACATGAAGGGGCGCGTGGTGGTGGTGGGTGGTGGCAACACCGCCATTGATGCCGCTCGCACGTCGCTGCGCCTTGGGGCGGATGAAGTGATCCTGCTCTACCGCCGGACGCGGAACGAAATGCCGGCCAACATGATCGAGATAGAAGCCGCCGAACACGAGGGTGTCAGGATGGAATTCCTGGCGGCACCCGTGCGCGTCAATGTGGAGGACGAGCGCATGGCATCAATCGATTGCATCCGCATGGAGCTCGGTGAACCCGATGCCAGCGGCCGCCGCCGCCCGGTGGTGGTCCAGGGTTCGGAGTACACGCTGACATGCGACTGGGTGATCTCCGCGATCGGGCAGGAACCGGATCTCGACGGCGTGGCCGGCGCGGGCGACATCAAGGTCACGAAGTGGAGCACCATCGTCGCGCGCCCCGGCACCTTTGCCACCGACCGCCCAGGCGTGTTCTCGGGTGGCGATGTGGTTTCCGGTCCCGCCGACGCCATTGATGCGATCGCTGCCGGCAGGCTCGCAGCCGAAGCCATCCACAAGTTCATCGAGACGGGCGTGGTGGATCCCATCCGCAAGCGCTTCGAGTCCACACGCGATGCCTTCCACACACTGGTGGAGGCCGACATCCCCGGTGTTCCGAAAGTGGAACGCAACGTGGCCTCCGAGCGCCCGGCTCATGAGCGCATCCACGATTTCAAGGAGGTCGAGTTCGCGTACACGGTGGAGGAGGCGATGGAGGAGACGCTGCGCTGCGCCGAATGCGGCTGCGATGTGGGTCTCGCCTGCGCACTTCAGGATTACTGCACGGAATACGGGGTGGATCAGCACCGCTTCATCGGGGAGTTCAACCGCTACTCGGTGGACACGCGTCATCCCTTCATCAAGATCGATTCCAACAAGTGCATCCGCTGCGGTCGGTGCGTGAACACCTGCGCCGATGTGCTCAACGTGGCCGCCCTCGGTTTCGTGAACCGCGGCTTCCGCACCATCGTGAAGCCCGCGCTCGAGAAGGCCCTGCATGAAACGAACTGCGTCTCCTGCGGCAACTGCATCGACGTGTGCCCCACTGGAGCGCTGGTGGAGAAGATGCCCTACCGCCGATCGGGTCCCTGGGTGATGGAGCCGGTGTTCAACGTGTGCAACCACTGCTCGGTGGGCTGCAATGTGACGGTGAACGTGAAGACCTCCGACATTTTCTTCATCTCCGGAGCCTCGCCCGAACTTCCGCCGAACCATGGCGAGCTCTGTGTGCGCGGGCGTTTCGGGTACCAGCAGTATCTCGACGGAACGCGGCAGAAACACCCGATGGTCCGCCGGGGCGGGCAGCTTGTGGAGGTGGGCTGGGATGAAGCGTTCAACGTCGTACAGGCGGGTTTCGAGCGCATCCTCGAGGACCACGGCCCGCAGGCCCTCGCCGTGGCGGCATCACCCAAGCTGACGAACGAGGAGCTGTATGCGGCCGGCCGGTTGGCTCGCGCCGCAATGGGGACGAACACGATCTTCTCCTTCCACCAGCTCCAGAACGGCGCTGACTACCACGCGCTTGATGCCATGCTTGGGACCACCGCATCCACCGTCGGGATGGAGGAGTTCCTCGACGCGGATCTCTACCTGGTGCTCGGAGGCAACCCCACGCAGGAGAACCCCGTGCTCGGCTGGCAGATGAAGCGCCGGATGAAACAGGGCACGGCATCCATCGTGATCAATTCCGCCGCCATCGATCTCACGAGCCACGCGTCCGTGTGGGCCGATCCGCGGCGCGGCAGTGCCACGGCGCTGCTCAACGGCGTCATCGCCGAGATCGTCCGCCGGGAGGCCTACGACGCCGCGTTCATCGCAGCACACACCACCGGCTTCGATGCGGTGCGCGACAGGCTGGCAGCTCCCGACCTCGCCGAGGTGGCCGCGGTGACGGGGGTGACGCAGGAGAAGATCCTCGCCATGGTGGATCTTTTGTGCGACCCATCGCGGAGGATCGTCGCCTGGTACAACATGGAAAGCCGCATCGAGCGTGCCTCAAACGATGCGGATGCACTGGCCACGCTCATGCTGCTGCTTGGCAGGATCGGCAGGCCCGGATCGGGCATCGCGCTTCTCTCGGGACAGTGCAACACCGAGGGCATGCGCCGTGCCGGCTTCGATGCGCACCTGCTGCCCGGCGGCATGCCGCCCGACACGGGAGATGCCACGGTGGTCAACGCCCTTTGGGGCATGGACTGCGCGGCGCTCATCCGAGAGGCGGGCACGAACATCGGCCGGACCATGCGTGAGGACAGAATCCGCGGCATGGTGATTCTCGGCGAGAATCCCGCCGTATCGCCGGACTACAACGCCTTCATCAACGCGCTGGAATTCCGTGTCGTCTGCGATCTGTGGCTGACCGAGACAGCGCAGGCGGCTGATGTGTTCCTGCCGTTCTCGACGCATCTCGAGACGGAGGGAGCCTTCACGAACTGGTGCGGCAAGATACAGCGGGCGACGCCGATCGGCGATCCTGCCAACGGTATGGAGGGCTTCGCCATCATTGCCCACATGGCCGCTCTGCTCGGACGGCCCTTTGATGCATCGATCGCGACCGCAACCGATGAGCTCGAACGTCTCACCGTGTCCGTCACACCCGGATTTGCCACCCCCGATGGGCGTGCCCACTTCCAGCATCATGCGGAACATGTGAGTCACATCCCCGCGGTGGTGCCCCAAGTGCTGGAGCTCGATGCCCGTGTGGCGGACAGGATGAAGCTCATCAGGGCATGACGCGACCGGTCGGACCACAGCGGGAAGCATCACAGGCCGGCATCGGTCTGCCCGTTCCATTTCCATGAACCAGGGGGGGAAGAAATGGCAGGAAGAAGGGCATTTCTTTTCCTACATTTGCGCAATTGTTTCCGAACACAGGAAATCCCCATGTGCCGCTTCCTTGTCCCGATCCTTCTCATCACCCTGTCACTGACCACCCTCGCCCAGAAGGCGGAGAAGCCTGCCGTCGCTCCCGCGGAGAAGTCCCACGTCCGCATCTACGATGACACGGTCGACGCCATGGCAGCGCTTGATGCTGCGGTCGCACGGGCCGGGGTGTCGAGACGGCATGTGCTGGTGCAGGTGGGTGGGAACTGGTGTCCCTGGTGCATCAAGTTCCACACGCTGTGCAGCACGAATGCGCGCATCGACTCGCTGTTGCGGGCGGATTACGAGGTGGTGCTGGTGAACTACAGCAGGGAGAATCAGAATCGTGAGGCGATGAAGCGCCTGGGGTACCCGCAACGGTTCGGATTCCCGGTGTTCGTGGTGCTCGATGGGCGGGGGTCGCGGCTGCACACACAGGATTCGGGCTTTCTTGAGGGCGGATCCGCACATGATCCGGAGAAGGTGCTGACCTTCCTGCGCAGCTGGACACCGGGCGCACTCGATCCCGACAGGTACCGATAACAGGAGCCGGGACCGAACATCATGACCGACCGCACCAGAGGCGCGGACATCGACGACCGCACAGGCTCTGAGATGTTCCTTCGCAACATCATGAACAGCCAGCGCATCGTGGGTGGGGCATTTGAGGACGCCCTGGCCGACATCCTTGATCAATACGCGGCCTACGCCGGGACGACAGAGGGGGGCAAGGTGTCGGCATCGGTCCTCACGCGGAGGATCGGGCGTGAGATTCGTCGTGGACTGGCGGGGCTGCATCCCAACGGCTTCGAGTTCGCCATCTGGTTGTGGGATGTGGCGCCCATCCATCATATCGAGATCCAAGCCGACTCGGCACTGCGCATGCGTGAGCTGGTGTTCTACTATCTGCGCACGTTGGCGGCGATCATCACGCAGGACTACGTGGCCCAGCAGCCCGACAGGGCGGGGCAGGTGGTGGAGCTGTTGGATTCGAGCATTCTGTACCTCGACGCCCGCAACCTTCTGGTGTTGTCGGGACTGTTGTCGCAGTATCAGGATCAGGTGATCCAGCAGTATCATGAGCTGCTGGCGCTGGCGGAGGGGAGGCAGGTGCGGCGCAAGCTTCTGCCGCTTGTCGTCTGTGAAGCCGCAGTGGAGCGTCACCCCGAACACACGTCACGGTGCCTTGCATTGGCGGAGCGGATCTTTCCGAGCACCGGAGACAGGATACTGGGGTATGCGATGTTCAAGGCATTGACTGCGGCGCTATGGCACGGAGAATCGGGTGCCTTCGCGGAGTTTCTTGTATCGCGGGAGTTGGAACCGGACCCCTTCATCCGCAGGATGTTTGCCGATATCATCGCCGGTGGAGATGCGCGGTTGTTCACACCAGAGTTCGTGACAAAGGCAGTGCCCGTGCTGACCACTTGGGAGCGCGAAGCGGGCCGCCAGCAGCGTCCCGGATTCCTGCGAGCGTTGAAGGCGCTGGAACGGCGGGGGCCGGACGGGGCCAGACCTTAAGGTCTTCTTAGACAGATCTTAGAAGACCTTAAGGTCTCTCTTAGTCTCCTAAGCTACAATACACATCCGCCCTCTCGCTCAGCGCACCACAAGCTTCGCCACAGCAGCCCCCTGCGGTGCCTGCATCCGTAAGATGTACGTCCCCGCTCGCAGCCCTCCCAAGCGCCGCGTCATCGCCATACCACCGCTTCGCGCCGTGCGGATTCCTGCGGGCGTTGCAGTCGCTGGAACGTCGCGAGCCGGGGCCGGACGGGGCAGGGCCGGACGGGGCCAGACCTTAAGGTCTTCTTAGACAGATCTTAGAAGACCTTA
>CAYUYM010000002.1:62765-91441 GCA_964449305.1 uncultured Chromatiales bacterium
CAGCAGCCCCCTGCGGTGCCTGCATCCGTAAGATGTACGTCCCCGCTCGCAGCCCCCCCAAGCGCCGCGTCATCGCCTCACCGCCTGCCGCCCAGCCTTCTCCTGTGAAGCCCTCCACGACGCGACCCAGTATGTCCGTCAGCTCGAAACGCACCATCCCTGCCCCGCCTGCCGTGTACCCGATCGTCAGCGCTCCAGGGATGCCGGCAGCCATCGGGTTCGGCCACAGGCTCGTGATCGCCACGGCCCCCGGCGCCGGCGCTGCATCCACCCCAGTCGAAGAGTTCATCTGCGCCCATGCCTCCAACGCATGTGGCACGCTCTTCAACAGATCCGAGGCGTTCGATGACCCGAAGATGGCAAAGGCGATCACCACCGAATCCCCGACCGCAAGCTCGTAGGGACCACTCCCCATCACTGTCGAAATGTCCGTGATCTTCGACAGCGGCTGCTTGATCCCGGAGGAGATGGAACGCCACTTCTCGTCCTTCGTGTAGCCATCGTAAATCCCGAACAGATCCGTGTCTGTGTCGGGATTGTTGATACCGAAATAATGAACCGGCTTCTCCCGCGTCAGCACCGTGCCGCCCGTCACCACCTTCACCTCGGACTTCGTGTCGTAGGCGTAGAAGGTCTGTGCGTCCGCGTCCCAGTACGCACGGTCGGACTGGGAGTTGTTGCCGATGTCCCAGTCGAAGAACAGGCCGGCGTGAAGGTCGGTGAGGTTGTCCCCACCCGTGTTCGTGATGGTGTAGCGCAGGATCACGAAATCCTCGCGCCCCGCCGTCGTGAACTCGTAGCTGTGCAGCGCCACAGTCACACCGAGCTGATTGAGTGCGAGATTGTCGTTGAAGGTTGTGAACCCCTCCTGCGCCGCCGTCGCGCCGGGGGTCTTCATCATGAACTGCGTGGTGCCGAGGAAATCCGAGGTCTGCATGTTGCCTGATTCGTCACGGGCCACATCCACCACGATGGGTGTGCCCCCCTCGAACCGCGCCCCGATGATCAGCGCCCCCTCGAACAGGACGTTGTGTTCACCACCCTTGTACAAAAAGCCCCTGCCGCGCGACCCCTGGAAATCGTCGAACCCGATGTTCCCATCGTTGGACAGCGTGAGCGTCACATTGTTCGCGTCATGATCACGATAGGTCGGTTGCTGATAGGTCAACACACCGCCGAAATCCTGGTACGATCCATCCACCACCGCGTAGTTCAGGTCGATCCTGTCGTTCGGCGCCTCGGCGTCCCGGATCCTGATCACGAAGGGCGTCGTGCTGTTGTCCGTCTCCTGACCCGATGCCAGGGCACCCGGATGCCAGCTCCCCTGCACCACGGTCACATTCGGATTGGTCGAGGAGAGTGTGAAATCCGCGTCCCCCGCGGCGTCAAGATGATTCTTCCATTTCATGATCACTTCGATCGTCTCCCCCCGATCGATGATCGCGTTTCCGTTGCCCGTCCTGTCGTCACGGAACGACCAGTCGACGAGCTTGATCGCCGGCGAGGAGAAGGTCAACGCGCGCAGCGCATTGACGCGGCCGAATCCGATCTTGTGACGGTACCGCTCCTGCTGGAGGTCGTCCACGTTCTCCGCGGTCACACGCACCTTCTCCGCGATCTGCATCGGTGTGAAGGTCGGGAAATGCGCCGCAACCAGCGCCGCAACACCCGCGGCGCAGGGGGATGCCATCGATGTTCCCGTCCAGCCCGCGCTCTCGTAGGACACGGCCGATGTCGACACGGTGCTGAGGATCGATGTCCCGGGTGCGGAGACGTCCACCCAGCCGCCATACGTCGAGGTGTAGTTCACCCGGTCGTTGCCGTCGGTATTTGCCACGCAGAGCACATTGGGATACGCCCCTGGCGTTGTGAGCAGCTCGCGTCCGTCGTTGCCTGCAGCGGCAACCACAAGCGCCCCCTTCGAGATGGCGTAATCGATGCGATCGATCTCGTTCTGGACGAATCCCCCACCACCCCAGCTGCAGTTGATGATCCGCGCCCCGTTCTCCGCGGCGTAGACGATGCCGTCGTATCCTCGCAGCACCGAACGCCCCCCGTTGTCCGCTCCGCATTTCACCGGCATGATCCGGCACTCGAAGGCGACGCCGGAGATGCCCTTCGCGTTGTTTCCCGCTGCCGCCGCGATGCCCGCCACATGCGTCCCATGCGGGTTGCCGGTGGCCGTGGGCAGGGGGTCGTTGTCGTAGTAGCTGCCACCATTGGTCTCCACATTCCCCACGAAGTCCACACCCACGATGTCGTCGATGAAGCCGTTGCCGTCGTCGTCGCTGCCGTTGATGTCTGCAATGGTGTACTTCCCGTCATGGTTCACATCCTCACCGGGGTTGATGTGGATGTTGTCCTTCAGGTCTTCATGCGTCCACATCACGCCCGTATCAACGATGGCGATCACAACCGTACGGTCCCCCTTCGTCAGGTCCCACGCCTCCTTGGCCTGGATGCGGTCCACCGCATACTGCTGCGCCAGCAGGGGATCGTTTGGCACATAGGTCACGTGGTGCACAAGCTCGGGCTCGGCATACTCAACATCCTCGTGCGAGGCGAACTCCCGGGCCACGGTCAGGGGGTCCACATCCACTGTGTAGGTGAGGCGGTACATCCGCTCGATGCCGATGTCGCCGCCACCGGGTGCCACGGCACGCGAACGGCCAGGGTACATTTGCTGGACCGTGCCCACGCCATACTTCATCATCGTGGGATTGAGCGTCGGCAGTGCCAACGACGACTTGGACAGCCGCGGTCCGACGGCGGACCGGAACTTGACGATGATGGTGTGGGGCACACAGGGGATGTCGGCGGGGAGGAGATCGAGCCAGTGCCTGGGATCGCCAGTGCGTGCGGGAGCGGATCCAATGCCGGCCGTTGCGGTGAAGAGGGAAAGCAGAAGAGCGGGGAGAAGGAAACGGTTCATTGGGTGGAGGCGGAATGAATGATGAGATCGATGGTGGTTGTCTGATAACAAGGAAGCGGTCAATAGGAACACCTCCGTGATGGTGGAACACTCACGGAGGGTGGATCGGTTCACCAGTACGAGAGACAATGTGCGGGCGATCCTGGTTGTATGTGATGGACTGTCAGGCGGATGGGTGGTGTTGACTCCCCTGGGAGCGACGGATCTCTCCGGCGGGAAACGCTCCGTCGCCAGCCAGCGCGTTCAGCACCTCGTCGGCGTGCTCCCGGTGGACGATGACAAGCAGCCCGACACCAAGGTTGAGCGTGCGACGCATGTCGTCCTCCGGCACGTCGCCGAGCCGCTGGATGAGTGTGAAGATCACCGGCCGTTCCCAGGCGCTCCAGTCCATGTGCAGTGCGAGCGTGTCCGGCAGCACACGGCGCGTGTTGCCGACGATGCCTCCCCCGGTGATGTGGGACAGCGCTGCGATCCATCCCTGCTCGAGCAGGGGCATGACGGGATGCAGATAGCTGCGGTGGATGGCCAGCAGGGCCTCGCCCAGCGTCGTCCCCAGCTCGGCGATGGTGGCATCCAGCGCGAAGTGCTTGAGCAGAACGGCACGGGCGAGCGAGTAGCCGTTCGTGTGCAGGCCGGTGGATGGCAGCGCGATCACCACATCCCCCTCGCGCACGTTCTCCTTCGACAGGATGCGGCTCTTCTCCACCACGCCGACAATGGTGCCGGCCAGGTCGTATTCGTCGGGGGCGTACATGCCCGGCATCTCCGCGGTCTCTCCGCCGATCAGCGCACAGCCGTTCTCTCCGCAGGCCTTCGCCAGCCCCGAGATGACCTTCTCCGCCGTGTCGGGCGAGAGCCTCCCTGTGGCGAAATAGTCGAGGAAGAACAGGGGCCGGGCGCCGGTCGTGAGGATGTCGTTCGTGCAGTGGTTCACCAGATCCTGCCCGATCGTGTCGTGAATGCCCATGGACGAGGCGATCATGAGCTTCGTGCCCACGCCGTCGATGCTGGACACCAGCACAGGTTCTGCGTGATCGGTGAAACGGCCGTCGAACAGCGCGCCGAATCCGCCGATGCCGGTCAGCACCGATGGGGAAAAGGTTGATCTGACGATGCCGGCGATGCGTCGGACGGTCTCGTCTCCGGCTTCGATGTCCACTCCTGCGGATTTGTAGGTCGTGCTCACGATCGATGATTCTCAGCTGTGATGGGGATGGGTCAGGCCGACGCCTGCACGGCGCGGGATGGGCACAGATGCGCGATGGCGCATCCGGCACACCGGGGTCTGCGGGCGACGCAGACGCGGCGTCCGTGAAAGATAAGAAGATCGGACGCCTCAGTCCATTGCTTCCGCGGGATGATGGCGCACAGGTCGGCCTCGATCTTCACCGGATCCTCGTTCTGCGAGAGGCCCAGGAGGCGTGCGATGCGCCCGACGTGCGTGTCCACCGGCAGGCCCGGCAACCCGAAGGCGTGACCAAGCACCACGTTTGCGGTCTTGCGCCCCACTCCGGGCAGGGCCGTGAGCTCCTCCATCGTGGACGGGGGGACTCCGCCGTGGCGCTCCGCCAGCGCCTGGGCGCAGGCCTTGACGTTCCGCGCCTTGTTCTTGAAGAACCCGGTGCTGTGGATCAGCTCCTCGATCTCGGGCAGGGGGGCCGTGGCCAGAGCCTGCGCGCTGGGAAAGCGTGCAAAAAGTCCGGGCGTCACGCGGTTCACCTGTTCATCCGTGCATTGCGCGGAGAGGATGGTGGCGATGAGAAGCTGAAGAGGATCCTCGTGAAGAAGCGCGCAGGTGGCATCCGGATGCTCCCGCCGAAGGATGCGCAGAATGGCGGAGGCCCGGCGCCTGGTGCTGGTCGGCGACGTCTCGGTCGGAGGTGGGGGATCGGGGGATTTCGCGGGCTTCATTTCGATATTGTAATGTGGAATAATTCCGGGGAACCTTGATTCACAAGCGAAAACTGTGCATAATATAAAGACAATACACCACTGTATCGGGCTCGTTATGAAAAAAGTGATGTCCTCCATCCCCCATGCCATCATCGCGCTTCTCCTTCTCGTATCGCAGTGCTCCTGGGCGCAGTTGACCAGTGGATCATCGAAGTATATGGCCAAAGCCCCGTCCATGAAATTCACGGCATTCGCGGGGCTCGATCTCGCAGGCAACGATCTTACCAAGGCCTCCTCCCTCGCCAAACCGCGCTTCATGGGCGGTGTCAACATCGGTCTCCTCATCCGTCGCAACATCCTTGTCGGCCTCGACTATGCCGGTGGATCCATGAAATCGAGCAGGGACGAGATGACCGGTTCCAACACCTTCCACAGCGCTCTCGCGCGCGTCGAAGGCCGGCTGCCCCTGCCACGCTCCCGTTTCGTTCTCTATGGCTTCCTGCGTGCCGGTGCCATCTTCTTCAAACCGGAACTCCAGGCACCTGCCATGCCCACCGGGCAGATGGCCTCCACGGAGCTGTCCACGCTCACCGGGTCGAATGAAACGGCCTTTGCGTATGGCTTCGGCCTCGGTTCCGAGGTGATGATCTCCCGGCGCGTCTCCTTCCAGATTGAGACGGGACTGACCACCACCACGTCCGACAAGCTGGAAAACCTCGAGGTTGGGACAAAGAAGGATGGCTGGACCTACCTCAACGTCGGATTCTCCTGGTATCTCCCCTTCCGCGGCGCACGCTGACATTTCCCACACACCTTCTATCGGCATGACGTCTCCGCCCAGCACTGAGGCGGGCGCATGAATGGTCTGCCCATGTCCGACTTCTTCTCCTACGAGATCGCCCAGAAACGCTTCGACCGCATCGCCGACATCCTCCACCTCCGGCAGGCCGAACGCCTCATCCTCCGCTCTCCGATCCGGGAGTTCCATTTCAACATCTTCGTCCGCATGGACGACGGCACGACCCGCGTATTCCGCGCCTACCGCGTGCAACACAACGATGCGCGCGGCCCGTCCAAGGGCGGCCTGCGCTTCTCGGGGCGCGACACCATCGACTCCATCCGCGCCCAGGCCATGTGGATGACGTGGAAATGCGCCGTCGCCGACCTGCCTCTCGGCGGCGCCAAGGGGTCGGTGATTGTGGATCCCGCCACCCTGTCGAGCGGGGAAAAGGAACGCCTCTGCCGCGGCTATGTCCGGCAGATGTACTGGAACATCGGCCCCCGTGTCGACATCCCCGCCCCCGACATCGGAACCAATCCCCAGATGATGGGCTGGATGATGGATGAGTATTCACGCCTCGCCGGCGAGTACTCCCCGGCCGTGTTCTCGGGCAAACCCATCGGCAGCGGCGGGATCGAGGCGCGCGTCCCCGCCCGTGGCTTCGGCGTGATGACCGCCGTCCGTGAAGCCCTCTCACGCATGAACATCCGGCCGGCCGATGCCCGCGTCGCCATCCATGGCTTCGGCGAGGTCGCCCGCCACGCCGCCCTGCACCTCGCCGCCCTCGGCTGCCCCGTGGTCGCCATCGCGAACTGGGACCATGTCGACAAGCGCTTCGTCACCTTCACCAAGGCGGACGGAATCGATGCGGCCTTCCTCATGTCCATCGCCGACCCGTTCGGCACCATCGACAAGGTTCGGGCCTTGGAGACCGGCCATGTCATCGGGGACGCCGATGCCTGGCTGTCGTCCGAGGCCGAGGTGCTCATCCCCACCGTCAAACCCCTCTCCACCTTCGATGCACTCGTCACCGCCGTGTCGCCCAGCGTCCGTCTCGTGGCCGAGGCGCTCAACAGCCAGCAGAACCCCATCACCGATGCCTTCCTGGCCGATCGGACCATCCACCTCGTACCCGATCTGCTTACCCTGGCCGGTGGCGTCACCTGCACCTATCTCGAATCGGTCCAGAACGACCTCAACTATTACTGGCGGCAGGAGGATGTCCACGCCGCCCTCGACCACAAGCTGACGCATGCCTTCGCGGATGTGGCAGCACTCGCGGACTCCCGCGGATGTTCCATGCGCGATGCGGCGTCCATCAGCGCAGTCTCCCGTGTGGTGGAGGCCCTGACACTGCGCGGCTGGGTGGAACCGGGTCTCGCCTGATTCCATGCCTCTTCTGAAACACAAAACCCGAAGAAACACAAGGTTCCTTCGGGTTTCGCGTGTGCGAGGCGCGAGAAATCTACGGTCTGATCGGTGTGCGCTCCAGGTCCCATGCACGGCTGATGTGCTTCAGCTGGCGGGCGGCCCATTCCGACGAATCATACAGCGCGCGGCGCTCCACGGCGTACCTGCCAAGATGCGTGTCCAACTCATGCAACGCCGCTCCCGCCATGACGCGCAACTCCGGCGATGATTCGTCACGCAGGCAGCTTAAAAGGGGGATGATCGTGTAATCGAGATCCGCAGCGGGACAACATCGCTTCAATTCGAGCACAAGTTGTATGGCGCCGACCCGAAGGTCGAGATTGTTGCTCCCGAATAGATTCAGGAGATTCTGCTCGATCCGGTCCATGTTCAACGACATGGCCGGAGCAGCCGCTGGCTCGACAACCGGCGGGGATGTGGGGGTGGCGGAAGCTGTCGCGGCCAGAAGTCCGGCAGCCAGCGTGACGATGACCAATGCCTTTTTCATGATGGACGCTCCTTTCTGTATCGATGATGAATGTCGTTTTCGTGTCTGCAACAGCCCGGCATACGCCGCATCACCCCACAGGTTTCAGGGAAAAATCCGTGACCCATGTGCCGGTCTCCACCATGGCGGCGACAGGGTGGGGGAGAGACACGCTGGGGCGATTTGTCAGACGCGTCACGAAAGCGTATTTTTCCGGACGATTGGAGACCCATTATTGCCAAAGCCACAGTTCCCAGCACCCGATTTCCATCTCCCTGATCATATGGGTCAGGAGGTGCGGCTTTCCGATTTTCGCGGACGCGTCGTCGTGCTTGTCTTCTACCCGAAGGACAATTCCGCCGTGTGTTCCATGCAGTTGCGGGAATATGCCACCAGCCATGGGGAGTTTCTGACGCGTGACGCCGCCCTGCTCGCCATCTCGCGCGACAATGCTGAGGCGCACACCCGCTTCATCGATGACTGCGGTCTGCCCTTTCCCCTGCTGGTCGATGCCGATGGCAGTGTGTGCCGGCAGTACGGCGCCTTGGGCCTGTTTGGCATGCCGAAACGTGCCGTCGTCATCATCGGACGGGATGGCATCATTCTCTTCACCCACGTGACGCTGCCCGTGAACTGGCTTCGCGTCCGTCGCATCCTGGAGGAGATCGATCGCCATGATCGACGCGATCATCTTTGACCTGGGCAACGTCCTGCTCGATTTCGATCCGGCACGCATCACCCACAACCTGCGTGCCTGGATCCCGGATGCGCAGGAGGCCCCCTGGCGCGACGACAGCGACTTCATGGCCGCCGTGCATGCCTTCGAGCGCGGGGCGATGACATCGGAGGAATTCCATATCCGCTTCTGCGACATCTTCGGCCTCGTCGGCCGCGTGCCTTTCGATGTGTTCACGCAGTGCTGGTCACGCATCTTCACACCCAACGAGGAGATGATCGCCCTGCTGGAACCGCTCGCCCGGCAGGTGCGGCTGGTGCTGCTGTCCAACACCAACGCGCTGCACATCGCCCAGGCGGAGCGCGCGTACCCGGAGGTGTTCCGGCACATCCACACCCGTGTGTATTCCCACATCGCCGGCTGTGCCAAGCCCGAGGCCGCCATCTACGCCGCCGCCATCGATGCCTGTGGCACCACGCCGGATCGCATCCTCTATGTCGATGACATTCCCGGGTTCACGGCGGCAGGGCGGGCCCTCGGTCTGCTCGTGCACACCTTCCGCTCGGCAGCAGAGTTCCGGAACATGCTGTCGGCCCTGGACATACAACTTCCATCCACCACCCCGCCGCTGCCGGTGCATCCCGGCGGGCTGGTCACCACCAATTGAATAACCACGTGCAACATATCCTGTTCACCAAGAGTTTTGGAGTACACATGAAACTCACTCTGTTCACCGCAATCATCCTGCTGTCATTGAGCTCGCTCGCGACGGCCCAGGATCTCACAGGCGTCGACTTCAACCTGCAGGACATCAATGGCGACGAGCGCTCCTTTCAGGAGCTCCTCAAGCAGAAGCAGGCCGTCGGCAAGGGCGTCATCATCGTCAGCTTCTGGGCACTCTGGTGCGAGCCCTGCAAGCAGGAGATGAAGGCGATGGCCCCCGTCTTCGACAAGTACAAGGACAAGAACCTCACCTACCTCGCGATCAGCGTGGACAACATCCGCAGCAGCGCCAAGGTGAAGTCCTACGTCAGCGCACAGGGGCTGCCCTACGAATTCTGGCTCGATCCAAGCAGCGAGGTGTTCAAGAAACTCAACGGCACCGGCATGCCCTACTCGCTCATCATCGACACCAACGGCAAGCTGATTGCCAAGCATCAGGGTTTCTTCGCCGGCGACGAGGCGAAGATCGAGGAAGAAATCAAGCGCGTGCTGGAGTGATCATGACACGAGTGAGACTCGCCGCCCTCATCCTGTTCCTCCTGCCGGCCGCAACAGCGCTGGCACAGGTGGAGTATTCCGTCGGCAACCAGGCGCGCTATGGAAACGGCATCCAGTTCAGCGGCGGGGCGCAGACGCAGAAGGAGTACATCGAGAACCAGACCAACGTCCGCCTCTTCTGGAACAACTTCACCATCGGGATGCAGTACCTGTACGACGATCCACCCGAGTTCGGACCGCGGTACCAGGGCATCAAGAAGCGCTACGTGGAATACGCCAACTCGGGGCTCGAGCTCCGCGCGGGGGATTTCTACACGCTCTACGGCAAGGGCCTCGCGATGAACCTCTTCGAGAACCGCGGCATCAACTACGACACCGGGCTCGACGGTCTGCGCGGCACGTATCAGAACAGCCATGTCAAGGGCATCGTCGCCGCCGGCCGCATGCGGTACTACGACCTGAACAGTCCGGACATCATGGAGGAGTACACGGTGAAAAGCGGCCACGTCATGGTCACACCGATCCGCCACCTGAGCATCGGTGGAAGCATCGTGGGCGTCGACGCGGCCCTGCCTTTCTCGTTCGGGACGGCCAGCCTCCGCGCCGAGATTCCCGAGCTCATGATGAGCCTCCGGCTCGCTGGCTTCGACCTCTATGCCGCCTACGCCTCCAAGCACAGCTGGGGAACACGGGCCGTCGGCACCAACACCTGGGAGAAGTTCGATCGCACCGGGGACGCCATCTACGGCAGCCTCGGCTACACCTCCGACGAGGGTTTCGGCTTCACCTTTGAGTACAAGGACTACCGGTTCGACCCGGTCAACACCGCCCTCACGCTCACGGACATGCGCCGACCCACACGCGCCCTCCCGATGCAGAATCCCCCCGTGGGGTACAAGGAGCATTCCTTCTACTTCCTCAACCGCCGGCCGCATGTGATCGACTTCAACGACGAGATCGGAATGCAGCTCGATGCGTTCTACTCCCTCACCCCGGAGATCACCCTCAACCTCAATGGTTCCATTGCGAGCCGCCAGAAGAGCTACTACATGAAGAACGGCGAGTACGTCGCCATCGAGCGCGACAACCCGCTCTTCCCGGCGATGAACGTCGAGTTCTCCCCGTTCTACGAGCTCTATGCGGAGGTGGAATGGTACTTTGACGGACAGTCGTATGTCCGCGCCGCGATCAACAAGCGCTACGATGTGCAGTCCTTCGAGACCTACGGCAAGCCCGTGCATCTGGTCTCGAGCTTCACCGTGCCGATGCGCATCGAGTACATGCTCGACGAGGCGTACAGCGTGGCCCTGGGCCTCGAGGAGCAGTGGTTCCATGATTCCGTGGTGAAGCAGAACGTGGACTACTTCAACCAGTATGTATCGCTGACCTTCTCGAAGGCGGCGGCGTATTCCGCCAACCTTCGGATGGAGTACACCACCGACGAGACGGATCAGTCGGGCCGGCAGTTCTGGATCACCGGTGAGTTCACGTACCGGCTGGGTGCGGCCCACATGGCCACCATCAGCTACGGCACGGAACGCGGCGGTCTGGTCTGCTCCAGCGGCATCTGCCGCAACGTGCTGCCCTTCGAGGGCGTGCGCATGTCGCTCCTGACCCAGCTATAGGAAACCAACGAACACCGGGGAACGACGACGCCCGCAGATCCGGGCGCGATCCCCATGGAAACGATCATTCGATTATCGGCTGCCCGGGTGTTGCCCGCGCGGCGTTTCGCCTGCAACGATGCAGGCATGAGGTATGCATGGAAAAGGAAATCATCATCAATGCGGAGGAGAACCAGCACCGCATTGCGATTGTCGAGGATGGACGGCTGGTGGAATTGTTCATCGAAAGCGAGGAACGCGAGCGCATGGTGGGCGACATCTACCTGGGCCAGGTGGCCAAGGTGATGCCCGGCATCAAGGCCGCGTTTGTCAACATCGGTCTGGAGCAGGATGCGTTCCTCCACTTCTCGGATCTGAGTGATCACTTCCGCGACTCCCTCCAGTCCGGGACCGAGGGGGCGGACGATGTGGTCGATGAGAAGGAGGACGAGGGTGGTGACAAGCGGGGGGGGCGCCGCCGCCGCGATTCCCGCGCACGTGTCGCCATCCAGCGCGGGCAGGATGTGGTGGTCCAGGTGTTCAAGGAACCGGTGGGGAGCAAGGGCGTCCGCGTCACCACCGAGGTGTCGCTGCCCGGGCGCTTTCTCGTGCTCATGCCGTTCGAGAACAGTGTTGGCGTGTCGCGCAAGATCCAGAACTTCAAGGAGCGCCGCCGGCTCCGGCGCATCGCGCACTCCATACTGCCCCCGGGCTACGGCGGCATCATCCGCACCGTGGCACAGGACAGGGACGAGGAGGTGCTGAAGGCCGATCTGCTCGCCCTCATGCAGACCTGGCGCGGCATCGAGCGCACCATGAAGAAATCCCGCCCGCCGACGCTCCTGCACAAGGACATGAACGCCTCGTCGAGCGCCATCCGCGACATGTTCAGCGAGGACGTGACGCGCGTCGTGCTCGATTCCCCCAAGCTGTATCGCGAAATCCGCGGCTATGTCAACCTTGTCGCCCCCCACAAGGTGGATGCCATCCAACTCTATCAGGGGCGTGTGCCGATCTTCGACCACATCGGCGTCGAGAAGCAGATCCAGGAATCCTTCAACAGCAAGGTCTGGCTCAAGAGCGGCGGCTACATCATCATCGAGCACACCGAGGCCATGAAGGTGATCGATGTGAACAGCGGCCGCTATGCGAAGAAACAGGAGCAGGAGCTCAACTCGCTCAAGACCAACCTCGAGGCGGCGCGCGAGATCGCCCGGCAGATCCGGCTCCGCGACCTTGGCGGCATCATCGTCATCGACTACATCGACATGGACCACGAGGAGAACCGTCGGAAGCTGTTCGAGGAGATGAAGCGCGAAATGCGGCGCGACCGCGCCAAGTACACCATCCTGCCCGTGAGTGAGTTCGGCCTCATGCAGATCACGCGCCAGCGCATACGCGAAAGCGTGCAGATCTCGTTCACGGAAGCGTGCCCACTCTGCCATGGCGAGGGGCGCATCCAGTCCAAGGCCTTCATCCTCACACGCATCGAACGCTGGCTGCGCCGCTTCCGCCTCACATCGAAGGAGATGCGCCTCGCACTCCATGTGCATCCCGCCCATGCCGCGTTCCTGACGGAGGGCGCGCTCTCCCCGCTGCTGCGCCTTATGCTGCGCCACTTCGTCCGCATCCGCCTCATGCCCGACTCCTCGCTGGCGGCCGATGAGTTCCGCTTCGTCTCGCGCCGCACCGGCCGCGACCTGACGCGGGAGTTCACCACACCCTGATGTGGGCGGATACCGCGCAAATTGATATATTCAACGTCTGAATGAGGACCGGCGCGGGCGGCGCATCGCGCCTGCATGGAGGCGTCTTCACGTCAAGTCCCGTCCCCCCGGCTTTCTCGCCATGCTTCCCCCAGATCAAGGAGCCATCGATGACGATCAACTTCGACATGATTCAGGCCCTCTACGCCCGGTATCCGGACGTGGTGGCCGCAGCAACCTCGCTCCTCGGCCGTCCCCTCACCTTTGCCGAGAAGATCCTCTACGCCCACCTGTGGGAGACGCCGGCGGTGCCGCTGAAGCGCCTGAAGGATTACGCGGACTTCAAACCCGACCGCGTCGCCATGCAGGATGCGACCGCGCAGATGGCCCTGCTGCAGTTCATGAGCGCCGGCATTCCACGCGTTGCCGCTCCCTCCACCGTGCATTGCGACCACCTCATCCTTGCGGAGAAGGGCGCGAAGGAGGATCTCATCGCCGCCAAGGACCTCAACCGTGAGGTGTACGATTTCCTCTCGTCCGTGTCCGCACGCTTCGGCATCGGGTTCTGGAAACCCGGCGCGGGCATCATCCACCAGGTGGTGCTCGAACACTATGCGTTTCCGGGCGGCATGATGATCGGCACCGATTCCCACACCCCCAACGCCGGCGGGCTCGGCATGGTCGCCATCGGCGTCGGCGGCGCCGATGCCGTGGATGTGATGGCCGGCATGCCCTGGGAGCTCAAATTCCCGAAACTCATCGGCGTGCACCTCACCGGGCGGCTGCAGGGCTGGACCTCGCCGAAGGATGTCATCCTCAAGCTGGCGGGCATCCTCACCGTGAAGGGCGGCACCGGCGCCATCGTCGAGTACTTCGGCGAGGGCTGCCGCAGCATCTCCGCCACAGGCAAGGGCACCATCTGCAACATGGGCGCCGAAATCGGTGCCACAACGTCCGTCTTCCCCTACGACGAGAAGATGCACGCCTATCTCCGTTCCACGGATCGTGCGGATCTCGCCGACGCGGCAGACGCCATCGCCCACATCCTCCGGGCCGATCCCGAGGTGGAGGCCGATCCCGCGTCGTACTACGACCAGGTGATCGAGATCGATCTCTCCACCCTGGAACCACACATCAACGGCCCCTTCACACCCGACCGCGCCCACCCGATCTCCGGGTTCGCCCAGGCAGTGCGCGACAACGGCTGGCCCGCGGAGCTTCGCGTGGCCCTCATCGGTTCGTGCACCAACTCAAGCTACGAGGACATCGACCGCGTCGCAGCCATCGCCCGCCAGGCACGCGCGCTCGGCATCCGCGCGAAATCCGAGTTCATCATCACGCCGGGATCGGAGCAGGTGCGTGCCACCATCGAGCGCGATGGGCAGCTCGCCGAGCTCGAGGCGATCGGTGGCCAGGTGCTTGCCAATGCCTGCGGGCCCTGCATCGGCCAGTGGAAGCGCCATGATGTGCAGAAGGGTGACAGGAACTCCATCATCACCTCGTTCAACCGCAATTTCACGGGGCGCAATGACGGCAACCCGGACACACACGCCTTCGTGGCCTCGCCGGAAACGGTCGCCGCCTTCGCCATCGCGGGCAGTCTGACGATCGATTTCACACGCGAACCCGTGGCGAACGCCTCCGGAGAAAAGGTCATGCTCACTCCCCCGACCGGAGACGAACTCCCGGCGGAAGGCTTCGTGCCCGATCCCGACGGGTATGTGGATCCCCCGGCGGATGGCAGCGCGGTGAACGTGGTGATCGACCCCGCATCCAAGCGTCTCCAGGCTCTGGCACCCTTTCCCGCACCCGTCGCCGATGAATACACGGCCATGCCGCTGCTGCTCAAGGTGAAGGGCAAATGCACCACCGACCACATCTCCATGGCCGGTCCGTGGCTGCGCTTCCGTGGACACCTCGACAACATCTCGAACAACATGTTCATCGGCGCCATCAACGCCTTCAACGACACAGCCAACTCGGTGCGGAACCGCATCACCGACACCTGCGACGAGGTGCCGAACGTGGCACGCGCCTACAAGGCCGCGGGGATGCCCTGGGTGGTGGTGGGTGATGAAAACTATGGCGAGGGGTCGTCACGCGAACACGCCGCCATGGAGCCACGCCATCTCGGTGGCCGCGTCATCATCGTGAAATCCTTCGCGCGCATCCACGAGACCAACCTCAAGAAGCAGGGCATGCTGCCACTCACCTTCGCGAACCCGGCGGACTACGACCTCGTCCGTGAAGGCGATCGCTTCTCCATCGACATCGCAGCCCTCGCCCCCGGCGTGCCCCTGCATGCCGTGATCATCCACGACGATGGCGGCACCGATGCCATCGTGCTCAACCACACCTTCAACGGGCAGCAGATCGGCTGGTTCCGCGCCGGCTCGGCCCTCAATCTGATCGCAGGCCGCTGATCCGTCTCCTCTGAAATATGCGGGCGACATCAGTCGCCCGTTTTTTCATGCCCTCCACGCTCACCGGTGCCGCAGGCAGCCGATGGGGGGTTTGATGATGTTCACAGGCAGCGCCACCCGCCGTGGGCACCGTGGTCCGGCAAGCTGCCCGCTGTCGGCGCACAGCTCCAGCGTGCGTATCCCCACCGGTGTCGGGAAGGTCTGCCGCAGCATCTCGGGACGCGTGGCAGCCAGGGTCCCCATCATCCGTCCCCAGATGGGTGCCGCCGCCGTCCCGCCATACCGGTACGCTCCCTGCAGCGTCGTCGAAGGCTTGTCGTATCCGATCCAGATTGCCGTGGCCATCGATGGCGTGTATCCCGCAAACCAGGCGTCGGCGCTGTTCTGCGTCGTCCCCGTCTTGCCAGCCGCCGGCCCGCGGTAGAACTTCCGGATCACCGAGGCTGTGCCGCTGTCCACCACGGGTTGAAGCACCTGCGTCACCAGGTGACAGGTCTCCGCATCCACCACCCGCGCGCTGTCGGGCGTCACACGCCACAGCACGTTGTGGTTGCGATCCTCGATGCGCAGGATGGCATACGGCTTCGCCCGCATGCCCATCGCCGGGAACACGGCGATGGCTCCGGCCAGCTCAAGCGGCGACACCGCCCCCGTCCCCAGCGCCAGCGAGGGCACGCGCGGCAGCGGGGAGGTGATGCCGCAGCGCCGGGCAAAGGCGGCCACGGAGTCGGGATTCGTGAGGTTCGTGATCGCATACGCCGCGGCCAGGTTCAGCGAGTTGCGCACGGCGGTCATCATCGGCACGGGGCCGTTGGTCGAGGCGCCCTCGTCGTTCTCCGGCCGCCATTCGTTCGCCCTCCCGGCATTCACCACCAGCGGTGCGTCCATCAGCGGCGTCGCCAGCGTGAAACCCGCTTCGAGGAGCGTGCCATACAGGAAGGGCTTGAACGCCGACCCCGGCTGCCGACGTGCGAGCGTCGCGCGGTTCCACCCGGCCGGATCCGCCGACGGCCCCCCGCCGATCATCGCGAGGATGCGCCCCGTCCATGGCTCCACCGTCACCAGCGCGGCCTGCACGTCCTTCATGCCTGCGGGGAACAGCGCGAACTGCTGGCTCACCGCTGTCTCCGCCGCCCGCTGCACGTCGGACTCGAGTGTCGTGATGATGGAAAGCTGGTCCGTGTTCAGGTCTCTCCCGAGCGCCTTGAGGATGCCCGCCGCCTCGTGCCGCACATGCTCGATGAACGCCCTGCCGATCACCCGACGCATCTGCAGGCCCAGCGGCCGCTTCTTCAACGTCCGATACTCCGCCTCGGAGAGCGAGCCGACCTCCACCAGGTTCGCCATCACCTCGTTGCGCCGCTCCAGCGCACGCTGCGGATTCTTCTCCGGATCGTAGTTCGCCGGCGATTTCAGCAGGGCGATGATGCTCGCACTCTGCGGGATGTCGAGCTGATCCGGTGTCCTTCCGAAGTACTCCATGGCCGCAGCCCAGATCCCGTACACGCCATGTCCGAAATACACCGTGTTCAGGTACATGAGCAGGATCTGCTGCTTGCTGTAGGCCTTCTCCAGGTCCTGCGCCAGCTCGATCTCGTTGATCTTTCGCGAAATGGTCTGCTCCGACGACAGGAACAGGTTCCGCGCGAGCTGCATGGTGATGGTGCTGCCGCCCTCCTTGTGGCCGGTCAGCGTCCGCCAGAGCGCACGCCCGAGCCCCTTGATCGAGACGCCGTTGTGCGACCAGAACTCCCTGTCCTCTGTCGCGATCAGGACGTTCACCACATGGGGCGAAACCTGGGAAAGCTGCGTCACCTCCACGCGGCGCCGCTCGCCGAGGTAGCCGAGGAAGCGCCCGTCCGCTGCCAGCACCTGCGAAGCGTAGCGGATCGTGATCGGGGGGAGATTCTGCGCATGCACCACGGTGGGTGAAAGCGCAAGGAGCAGACACACCAGTGCCCGGAAAAATGGACGTGGGAATAAGCGTGGGGTGGGATGGAAGTGTCGCATGGGCAACAAAATACCATCCCTCCGGCATCGGGGAAAGATGTGCATGGGGAAGTGACCGGTGGGGGATGTCGGGAAGGGGAACGGAATTTGCGCGTTCGGTGCTAATTTGGAGGAGCGGATGAAGGATGCCCGAACAACAACATGAGACGGAGGCAGCATGCCACATTTCACTCCCGACATCAGGGCGCTTCCCGATGAACTCCTTCCTGGCCGATCTCTGTGCCCACCGGGAAGATGTTCGCCTCCAAGGCCGACGCGGCATCCGGCCGGTAAGCGGACATGAAGCTGAACCACATCCCGGAGCAGGCGGAAACACGCATCCTCCTCACCGTCCAGGGGACGGTGCAGGGGGTGGGCTTCCGTCCCTTTGTCTATCGCCTCGCCATGGAGTGCGGCCTGTCCGGCACAGTGCGCAACATCGGCAGCGGCGTGGAGATCGACATCCAGGGGGTGGAGGTGCAGGACTTCATCGGCCGGCTCCATGCGGAGCTGCCCCCCCTCGCACGCATCACGCGGTGCAGCGGCAGCCGGCTGCCCCCCGCCGATCGCCGCGGCTTCGCGATCCTGACCACCGCGGCCTCCACCGCATCCGGCGCCCTCATCCCCGCCGATGTCGCGGTGTGCGATGCCTGCCTCGCCGAGATGGACGACCCCGCCGACCGGCGGCATGGGTACGCGTTCATCAACTGCACCAATTGCGGTCCCCGCTACACCATCACGCGCACCCTGCCCTACGACCGCGTGCAGACGACCATGGATGCATTCCCGATGTGCCCGGAATGCCTGCGCGAATACAACGACCCCGCCAGCCGGCGCTTCCATGCCCAGCCCAATGCCTGCCCCGCCTGCGGCCCCCGTCTCTGGTATGCCGACACCTCCGGCGACGACCGGGCTGCCCCCGTCGATCGCGCCCTCGCCCTGCTCCGCCGCGGCGGCATCCTCGCTCTGCGCAGCCTGGGAGGCTACCACCTTGCCGTCGACGCCCGCAACGACGAGGCCGTTCGCCTGCTCCGCCAGCGCAAGCGGCGCGAGGAGAAACCCTTCGCCGTGATGGTGCGTGATGTCGCGACGGCCCGCCGAATCTGCCACGTCGACCGGGACGAGGAGGCGTCGCTCACCTCACCTCAGCGCCCCATCGTCCTCCTGCGCGCACGGGATCACGCGGGGCTCGCTCCATCCATCGCCCCCGACAGCGCGGACTTCGGCCTCATGCTCCCTTCGGCGCCGCTGCACCATCTCCTGCTCAGGCTCGGCCCCGACGCCCTGGTGATGACCTCCGGCAATGTGAGTGACGATCCCATCTGCATCGGCGTGGACGAAGCCCGCGCCCGCCTCGGCCGCCTCGCCGATGGCTTCCTGCATCATGACCGCGACATCCTCCAGCGCTGTGACGATTCCATCGTCCGGCATCTGGCGGGCTCGGCGCGCGTGCTGCGCCGTGCCCGGGGCATGGTGCCCGATCCGATCGATCTCCGGGACGACGGCCCGGATGTGCTTGCCGTCGGCGGTGAACTCAAATGCACCCTCTGCCTCGTCACGGGAAGAACGGCCATCGTGAGTCAGCACATCGGCGATCTCGAGGACTATGACGCGGCGGAGTTCCACGAGGCAACGGCGCGTCACCTCGTGACCATCGCCCGCAGCACGCCACGCATCATCGCCCACGACACGCATCCCAATTCCATCGCCGCATTTCTCGGGCAGCGTCTTCCGGAGCGGCTCGGTCTCGGCACCGTCCGTTTCATCGGTGTGCAGCATCATCATGCCCACCACGTTGCCTGTCTCGCAGAGCATGCGGTGGAAGGCCCCGCGCTGGGTGTGATCCTTGATGGTGCCGGTCACGGTCCCGACGGCACGGTGTGGGGCGGGGAGTTCCTTGTCGGGGATGTCGGAAGCGTGCGGCGTGCCGGTTGCTTCCGTCCTGTCGGCATGCCGGGTGGTGACCGGGCGGCACGGGAGCCGGTGCGCATGGCGCTTGCGCACCTCCTGGACGCGCTTGGCAGCGATGCCCCTCCCGTCATCGACCGGCTGCTCGCCGATGTGGAACCGGATCTCGCCACAAACGCGCGCGCCGCCCTCGCACTGCTGGCAGGGGCACCCATCACCTCAAGCTGTGGTCGCCTCGTCGATGCCGTCGCCTCCCTGACGCGCATCTGCCACCGCTCGGCCTACGAGGCGCAGGCTGCCATGCGACTCGAACGCGCAGCCACGGCGGCAGGGGACGGCGCTCCGTATCCGATCGACTGCACCCACAATGAGGCGGAGGAGGGCTTCCGCATCGACACGCGCCCCATCATCCGTGCGGTGGTGGATGACGTGCATGCCGGTGTCGATGCCGGAGTCGTCGCCGCGCGCTTCCACGCCACCCTCATCGCCGCCTGTGCGGAGGGCGTGCGCAGGATGTGGCTGGAATCGGATGTGACAACGGTCGTTCTCTCCGGAGGTGTGTTTCAGAACACCATCCTTCTCGACGGTCTCACCGCCTCCCTCGAATCACGGGGCTTCACCGTCCTCAGCCCCACACGGCTCCCTGCCAACGATGGCGGCATCTCCCTCGGGCAGGCGCTCATCGCCCGCCATCGTGCATCCCACGCCGATGTGCCGCCATCCCACGACACGTGTCCACCCTCCATCACCTGAAACAGCCACAGGATTTTCGCATGTGCCTCGCCGTCCCCCTGCGTATCATCACACTCCTCGACAATGACATGGCCCTCGCCGGTGACGAGGGGGGGCGGCTCCGAATCAGCCTGTCCCTGCTCGACGAACCGGTGCACGAGGGTGACCATGTGCTCATCCATGCGGGCTTTGCCATCGCCCGCGTTGCGCGGGAGGAGGCGGAGGAGACGATCGCGATGGTGACGGCCCTGCGATCCTCCGATTCCAGTGAATCCGGGGGAGAGCGCGCATGAACCGGCCGGTGAAGGGGATGGTGCGATGAGCGCGCCAGGCATCCGGGCTGCCGTGGAGCGCCTGCGCAGCCATGCGCCACAGAGGGAGGTGGCCATCATGGAGTTCTGCGGCGGACACACGGTGGCGATGTTCCGGCATGGCATCCGTTCGCTTGTGCCGCAGGGCGTGCGGCTCCTTTCCGGGCCGGGCTGCCCCGTGTGCGTCACCTCCGATTCCGACCTGATGCTCGCCGCCGCGCTGGCGTCCACACCAGGCGTCATCCTCGCCACCTATGGCGACATGATCCGCGTTCCGGGCGGGGGGGGCTCCCTCGCCGACCTTCGTTCCGCCGGCGCTGGCGTTGAGGTCGTCTACTCCACGCTTGATGCGCTGGATCTTGCACGCGCTCATCCGGACAGGCAGGTGGTGTTCTTTGCCGTGGGATTCGAGACCAGCGCCCCGGCGGCCGCCATGGCGGTGCTGCTGGCCGGGCGCGAGGCGCTTCCAAACTTCAGCATCTGCAGTGTCATGAAGCTCACCGCCCCGGGCGCACGGGCGCTCCTGCAGTCCGGTGACGTGCGTATCGACGGGGTGCTCGGCCCCGGCCATGTGTCGGCGATCACCGGCGCCGGGGCCTGGCGCTTCCTGCCCGATGACCATGGCATCCCGGTGGTGCTGTCCGGCTTTGAACCGGAGGGCATCATCGCCTCCCTCGATGCGCTTCTCACCATGATCTGCGAGGGAAGACCGGATATGGTGAACGGGTATCGTCACGTGGTCACCGATCAGGGGAATCTCCGCGCACAGAGTGCCGTGGAGCGCGTCTTCACGACAGAGGACGCCGAGTGGCGGGGCTTTGGTGTCATCCCCGCCAGCGGCCTGCGCATCCGCCCGGAGTACGCCAACTTCGACGCCCTCCGGCGCTTCAGGGTGGAGCGGCTGCCCGCGCGTTCGCATCCCGCATGCCGCTGCGGCGACGTGGTCCGCGCGCTCATCGATCCACCCGCGTGCCCCGCCTATGGCACGGCCTGCACGCCTGCCACGCCTCTGGGACCCTGCATGGTGTCCGCCGAGGGCGTGTGCGCGGCATGGGCGGACTACGCCTGACCGGGTCGCATCATGAACCGACACGCATCATCACCATCCCGACACATGAACGCATGACCACCACCATCCAGATCTCCCACGGCAGCGGCGGCTCGATGATGCACGACCTCATCGCCTCCATCATGCTCCCCGCCTTCGACAACCCATTCCTGCGCCAGGGCAACGACCAGGCCGTCATCCCCATGACAGGTGGGCGCCTCGCCTTCTCCACCGATGCCTACGTCGTCGATCCGCTCTTCTTCCCCGGTGGCAGCATCGGTCACCTCGCCGTGCACGGGACCATCAACGACGTGGCCATGTGTGGGGCGATGCCCGTGGGTCTGTCGGCCGCCTTCATCCTGGAGGAGGGTCTGCCGATGGAGACCCTCGAGCGCGTTGTGGCCGACATGCGCGATGCCGCCAATGCCGCCGGTGTCCCGATCGTGACAGGGGACACAAAGGTGGTGGGGCGTGGCAGTTGTGACGGCATGTACATCACCACTGCGGGCATCGGCATCGTGCCGGATGGCGTGCATCTCGACGGCGGACGCATCTGTGCGGGCGATGCCGTGATTCTGTCCGGACCGGTCGGCAACCATGGCGTCGCCGTGGCTTCGCAGCGCCGGGGGATGGTGTTCGAAACGCCCGTGTTGTCCGACACGGCTGCCCTCCATCGCCTGGTCGCCGCCATGCTGGATGCATCCGGCGGCATCCATGCGATGCGCGATCCGACGCGTGGAGGACTTGCCGCGACGCTCAACGAGCTGGCCGTCCAGGCCCGCGTGGGTGTCGAGGTGGAGGAGGACGCCATCGCCATCGACGCGGGCGTCCGGACCGCATGCGCCATTTTCGGCTTCGACCCTCTCCAGCTCGCCTGCGAGGGCGCCCTCATCGCCTTTGTGGCGCCGGGCGACGCCGATGCCGTGCTCCAGGCGATGCGTTCGCGGCCGGAGGGGGCCTCCGCCGCCATCATCGGTCACGTGCTGGACGACAGGCCGGGGGGGGTCCGCATGCGCACATCCATCGGGGGCAGGCGCCTCATTCCCATGCCCGCCGGCGAGATCCTTCCACGCATCTGCTAGACCGGCCGTTGTTTCTGGCCCCGTGAATCACTACCTTTTTGCCTCATCCACACTTCACCAGCCACATTGCGATGAAACACCTTTCCCCGATTCTCGTTGCCCTGATCCTCCTCGCGGGCGCCTGTCATGCCCAGGAGATCACTGAACGCCCGAGCCATTGGACGGGTTCGGGGATCTGGCCCGGCGATCCACAGCACTTGATGCCATTCGGAGGTCTCACCTTTCTTCCCAAAACCGCCGCCACAGCGATGTATCCCTGCCCGGTCTACTGGTACTACGACGACTCCAATCCCGCATCCCAGACCTATGCCGAACCGATACCCACCAAACGCTGGGCTGTGCGCATGTCGCCGGCCGAGGTGTGTACGGCATGGACGGTGACGCTGGATTTCGACATCAACAATGCCAGCACCGGCGAACGTGACACGCTCTACTTCTTTCTCCGTGAAGTGACCGCGCCCTACGCCCAGATCTACCAGTGCTACTACCTTGCGCGCCCCGGATCAAATGCCGGTGAATACGAGATCTCCCCCTCGCCCCTCAACACCCCTCCTGCATCAGGCACCCAGGTGGTGAATCCGAAGCGTGATTTCTACCTCGGCGTCTATGTGAAGGGCTATCCGACGCATGAAGTCGTGTGGCGTTTCAAGGCCCCGATCACTCCACCCTTCCTGCGGAGCGTCTGTTTTCCCACACCGACCACCATTCAACCCGCCTCCACCGTGCTCGGCTTCGATGCCGACTTCCTCATGTCGGCACGATTGTGCCATCGTGGGGTCATTCCCGTGGAGATGGAGTCCCTGAACGCCGGTCTCGAGGACGGCTCCGTGGTGCTGCGCTGGAAGACCGCATCTGAGCTGAACAACCTGGGCTTCGAGATCGCCCGAGCATCGGATCGCAACGGACCGTGGATTCTGCGCGGCTTCCAGCCTGGGCACGGCACCTCCATGGAGGCGCACAGCTATGTCTGGACCGATCCCATGACGCCCGGAGAACAGGGCGGAACGTGGTGCTACCGCCTGCGCCAGCTTGATGCCGAGGGAACCTACGAGGACTTTTTCACACAGGCCATGGAAGGCGTTGTCCCTGCACGCTTCGGCCTTCAGCCTGTCCATCCGAATCCCTTCCAGACCGGTGGTGCGGCAGCCACGATCACCTGCTCGATCCAGACCGACACCCGCGTCCGGATCGATCTCTGCGACATCTTCGGTCGCTCCCTCTCCACGGTGATTGATGACGCACTGACCGCCGGAACACATCGCCTCGCATGGGCTCCGAACCAGGGGGCCCCCCTCACGCCCGGCAGATACTTCGTGCGCATGTTCGCCGACGGGCGCACCGCCATTCAGCCGCTCATCATCAATCGCTGATCCCACCGAACCACCGCCCCCCCATGGATGACGCAACGCGGCGATCCGTCCGCATCACCCGCCTCTCGGAAGAGTACAGCGACATCCCTCTCCCGGCCTATGCCACCGAGGGCAGCGCAGGGCTCGATCTTCGGGCCGCCGTTGGCGGGCCCATCACACTCGCTCCGGGCGAGATACGCGCGGTGCCCACGAACATCGCCATCGAGCTGCCACCAGATCTCGAGGCGCAGGTGCGTCCACGCTCCGGCCTGGCGCTCCGGCATGGCATCACGCTCCCGAATTCCCCGGGCACCATTGATTCCGATTACCGCGGGGAGATCATCGTGATCATGGCCAACATGGGGCGCGCCCCCTTCACCTTCGATCGCGGCGAACGCATCGCCCAGCTCGTTGTCGCTCCGGTCATCCGCATCGCCTGGGAGGAGGCCCCGAGCCTGTCGGACACCAGACGCAGTGATGGCGGTTTCGGTCACTCCGGACGCGCATGATGCCTTTCCCAGTCGTGTCTTTCATCCATCTCACACCGAGGGGCCGCCATCATCGGTGAGCTCATGGCGCTTGCAACGGCGGGCCTGTGGGCGGCCACGTCGATGCTGTTCTCCGCCGCCACGGATCGTGTCGGGGCCTCGGAGGTCAACATCGTCCGATTGTGCGTGGGCGCTGTTCTGCTCGTCCTCACCATCATCATCGGTGGGATCCCGATCGAGGTCACCTGGCGGCAGGTGCTTTTCCTCGCAGCCAGCGGCATTGTCGGCCTCACTTTCGGGGACTCCTTTCTCTTCATGTCCATGCGCGACATCGGTGCCCGCATGAGCATGCTCGTCATGTCCTCTGTTCCGATCTTCTCGTCGGTGCTCTCGTGGTTCCTCCTGGGCGAGGGGCTCGGCATGTGGGAGTTCGTCGGCATCGTACTCACGGTCGCCGGCATCGCCCTCGTCATTCTCCGGCGTCCGGAGCCGCATGAAACAGGGCGGCGCGTCAATACTCGCGGCGTGGTGTACGGCTTCCTCGGCGCAATCGGGCAGGCCGGTGGCCTGATGCTCGCCAAGGAGGCCCTGGTCACCACCCCGGTCAACAGCTTCCTCGCCACCTTCATCCGCATCGCCACCTCCCTCGTCTTCCTCATCCCCATGGCCATGCTCACCGGGGGCTTTGTCCGGCGTGTCCGTGCATTCCAGTCCGATGGTCGCGCCCTGGCACAGGTGCTCGTCGGCAGCATCGTCGGTCCCTATCTCGGCATCACCTTCAGCCTCATCGCCATCACCCATGCGAACGTGGGCGTCGCCTCGGCGATCATGTCCACCGTGCCCATCATCATGCTGCCCCTGGTCCGGTGGATCGACAGGGAGGAGCTGCACTGGCGTGCCTGGGTCGGCGCACTCATCGCTGTCGGTGGCACGGCCATCCTGTTCCTCCTGTGAACGATCGCCTTCTCCACCGATGGTCAGCACCACCCACCGCAGGCACCTCCGGTGGTGGGTGACGTCGAATCGTTTCGTGGGATGCTGCATCTCATCGGATGTTGCCGGTCGGCCCCGAGTCACGGCACACATGTGAAACGACCATGGAAGCCGCAACAGTGAAACAGAACCCCACCATCCGACGCATCGCTTCAAAGCTCCTTCCCCTGGCCCTTGGCGCGGCGGGTGGATATGGCTACTGGTACTTCATCGGCTGCTCCTCCGGATCCTGCCCCATCACGAGTACGTGGCACACGAGCACGCTCTATGGACTGCTCGTGGGGGCATCGTGGCTCCTTCCCGGTCCGAAACGCTCCAAGAAAACTGCAGCGGCCGACGTCACGCCGACCCTGCCCGATGACACGCACTAACCACAGGAGAACATCATGCCCGTCTTTGAATATCAGTGCACCGATTGCCAGAAGGCATACGACATCTTCTTCAAGACCCGTGAGGATGCATCGGCAGTCGAGTGCCCCTCGTGCCACTCGAAGAACCATCGCAAGAAGCTCTCGTCCTTCGCCCCGTCCATGGGGCAGTCGTCTTCATCCTACGATGGAGGCTGTTCGACAGGCACCTGCGGCATGCCGTCCTTCGGTGGCTGTGCCAATGGATTGTGTGGATTGAACTGATCTGTTCGCTCATGTGTTCATGGTGAAGTGATGCGTCCTCCCGCCTCACCGCACGGACGCATCGTTTGTTTCCACCCCTTCACCAGCGCTGCACCATGAGCCTCTTCTCACGTCTCTTTTCACGTCTGTCCGGGAGTTCCTTGCGATCGATCGATGTGCTCGAACTGAAACAGGTGTTTTCGGATGACCCGTCCGCGGTTGTCCTCGATGTGCGTTCACCCGGCGAGTTGACCGGCCCGGACGGTGTCCTTCCCGGGGCGATCAACATCCCGATCAATGATCTGAGATCCCGTGTTGCGGACCTCGAGCCTCATCGCGACAGGCCGATCCACGTGATCTGCGCCAGCGGCTCTCGCTCCATGGTCGGGGCGGCGATGCTGACCGGGGCGGGCTTTCAGGCGGTGAACATCAAAGGTGGGATGTCGGCGTGGCGCCGCGCCTTCGGCCGCGCCGCCCGCTGATCATCGCCTGCGCCTGATCAACCACAACGGCGCCGGTGTACCCTCCGTTGTCGTGAACAACGCTTCTCCATCCAGCGAATGGCACAGTGCCTCCCCCTGAGTCAACACGGGGAGTTCCACCATGGTCGGTGTCGCCCTCCAGAGGGCGTCGCCGTCCGCGGTGTCCGCTGTGGTGAATTCCATGGCCACGAGGTAGGTCCGGAGCACGGCGCGCCGGCCATCGGGCGAGATGTCCGCCGCCGTCACCAGTCGCAGGGCGCCAAGCTCGAAGGGGACTGCGATGCGCGCAGCATCGTCCAGCATCCTTGGGGAGGTGGCGCCATCGAGCCACCGCGCAGAGGAGACGATGCACTCCGCATCCGTGGTTTTCGAGACCAGGTACAGTGCCCCGGTGGTCGGATGCACGGCCAGCGCCTCGCAATTCCTCGGGCCGTCGGTGTAGGTGAAGGAATTCGTGGCCGCGCGGACATGGATGACGGTGTCGCGCCAGCTCCGGCTGATCGCCGGTTCCTCGATGCGGTACACCGTGATGAATGGTCGGACCCGGTCGTTGTCACCCACGTCGGCAATGAAGATCCACGGCCGGCCGCCGAGCGTCACCGAGGCGATGTCCTCCCAGTCAATCGCCGCCGCCCCGTCGATGCGGACCTCGGCCAGCACGGTGCCCGTGGTGTCGATGGCGAAGATGCGCGGTTCGTCGCCGCTGTCGTTGTGCACCCAGAGGATGCCTCCGTCGAAGCGTGAGGCGGCCAGTCCGGACGCTTCGCTGATGGCTGCCGACGTGATCAACCCACACTGGCGGGGTGGACTGTGGAGGGCGGTATCCTCCTGGCGGAGGCTGTCGACGGGTGTGACCGGCGCCGCCGGGCCCGACGGTGGGGAGCAGCCGAGAAGGACAAGGGTGGCAAGAAGGGGGAGGATGGGGTGCATGGAATTCCGCGGCAGTGGATCGGGGTGATGCAAGTCTACATCGGGCGGACGAAACAATCCAGCACATGAGGTGGCCACTGCGACGCAAGGCGAAGCGCAGGAGTGGGGGCCATCGAACAACCAGGATGCACTGATGCGGGAATTTCCTATCTTGCCCCATCACCACGCAGGCAAGGATCCAGGCAGTGCTCGACTCATTTCGTGAATTGGCAGATGACAACACCTCAGGCGCGACTGAACTGATCAACCGCCTGCTGGCGTTGTGCGAATGCTGTGCGCTGGGGGAAGCCTTCGGTGAGGTGGAGGAGGGACTGGCGATGCTCGAGACGGCGCAGATGAGCATGCCCTCGTTTCATGCGGTGGTCAACATCCTCAAGTCCGAGTTCCTCCCCAAGCTCGTCCCCGGTGAGGATACCGCCGAGGCCATCAGCTACCTCGCATCCCTGCAGCAGATCCTGAGCGAGTCCGGGGCGACGATTGCCGTACGCTTCGCCGAGCGCTTCTCGGTGCCGGTGCGCATCCTCACCCTGAGCCGCAGCTCCACCGTGATTCTCGCCCTCCAGCACCTCATCAGCGCGGGCCTCCTCGCGCATCTCTACGTTCTCGAATCACGCCCGCTCAACGAGGGGGTGAAGACGCTGCGGGACTGCGTCCACGATGGAGCGCGTGGGACGCTCATGGCCGATGCGGCGATGATGGAGGCCGTGCGGCAGGTGGACTGTGTGATCGTGGGGGCGGACTGTGTGAGCGCCGATGGCTTTCTCCTCAACAAGACCGGCACCCACCCGCTTGCCATCATCTGTCGGGCAAAGGGGGTGCCGTTGTATGTCCTCTGCGATTCGCTGAAGTTCAGCCCGCAGCTCGTGGAGCAGACCTGCCTCGAAGCCCGCCCGCCCTCGGAACTGGTCGCACTTCAACCGGACGACAGCTTCGAGGTGTGGAACACCTACTTTGAGTGGACCCCGATCGACCTCATCTCCGCCTTCATCACCGAACGGGGATCCTTCACTCCGGATCAGGTGTCCGGCATTGCCGCCGAGGAGGTGACTGGTTGAGAGGATATCCAGCCTGCCGGCAGACTTCTTGCGCCCATTTTGCGCATCGGTGTGAAGAATTTTCACTCTTTTTCGTCTCCAAACGGGTGGTGATCAGGTTTCCTATTGACTTTCCGACACCTTTGGCGTAAGTTTTAAACGCTTATTGGAGGGAATGAACGATGAAGGCATCCCTTATAATGACGTTTATCCGGAAAGGAGCAGAAACCTGGACACCAGCATTTTCATCACCACATCGCCGTGACCTCGCATGGACCGTGCTTCCTGCTGCAAGAGTGCGTACGAACAGCCAACTGCGATCATGAACGGATTTCATCTTTCACATACCAATTCACCATTAACCAACGAGGTTCTTGTATGAGAATTGCTTCTCATTCTTCACTTCCCCGTATCATGAAGGGATGGTCGAAGTATCTGATTCTCGTCTTGCTTCTCGGTTGGACCTGGAACACTGTCGCGCAGACAGTGAACACCGAGTCCTTCGATGGCACGACCTTCCCGCCGACCGGGTGGTTGAACACCCAGATCACGGGGACCGGACTCTGGACCCGAGTCACCAGCGGCA
>CAYUYM010000003.1:0-53588 GCA_964449305.1 uncultured Chromatiales bacterium
CGTGTTTCTCGGCATCCAGAACCTGGGCATGCGGAAGTTCGAGACCTTCATCATGAGCCTGATCACCATCATCGGGCTTTGCTTCATCTTCGAGCTCTTCCTCTCGCAGCCCGACATGGCGGGCGTGGCGGGCGGCTTCGTGCCCCGCCTGCCCGAGGGCGCGCTCTACGTCGCCATCGGCATCATCGGCGCCACCGTCATGCCGCACAACCTCTACCTCCATTCCGCGCTCGTGCAGTCGCGCGCCTTCGACACCAGCGCAGAGGGTCGGCGTCAGGCCTGCCGCTTCAACCTCATCGATTCCGTCGTCGCCCTCAACGGCGCCTTCTTCGTCAACGCCGCCATCCTCATCCTCGCCGCCGCCGTTTTCTGGCAGTCCGGCATTGTCGTGACCGAGCTGCAGCAGGCGCATGAAATGGTGTCGCCGCTGCTGGGCACGGATCTCGCGGGCGCGGCCTTCGCCATCGCCCTCATCTGCGCGGGGCAGGCATCCACCATCACCGGCACCCTCGCGGGGCAGATCGTCATGGAGGGATACCTCCACTTCAAGATCCGCCCCTTCCTGCGCCGGCTCTTCACGCGGTTGCTCGCCATCGTCCCCGCCATCATCGTGCTCGCCACCACGGGGGATTCGGGGACGTATCAGCTCCTCATCTTCAGCCAGGTGGTGCTGAGCCTCCAGCTCGTCTTCGCCATCGTCCCACTCATCCATTTCACCTCCGACCCCGCCGTGATGGGTGACTTTGCCAACCGCTGGTGGGTGAAGCTGCTCGCCTGGATCATCGCCATCGTCCTGTTCCTTCTCAACGCGAGTCTGGTGATGGACACCATCGGCGGCTGGCTTGCCACCTCGTCGGAGCCGCTGCTGATCTGGATTCTCGTGGTGCCCGTGGCCGTGGGCCTCGCCATCCTGCTGCTCTACATCGCCCTCAAAGCCTTCCTGCGGCGCGACGCGGTGGAATCGGTGCATGCCTGGCGGCGGCTCAGGCACCTGATCGTGGAGGGAGCGGGCGACGTCGATCTCGAACCGGTCCGATACCGGCGCATCGGTGTTGCCGTGGCGCACAGCGACGACGACAGGAAGGTGCTCTCGCATGCCTACGCGCTCGCGCGGCACCACGATGCCACCGTGTGCCTCCTCCACATCGTGGAGGGCGCGGCGGGAAGCATCCTCGGCTCTGACGCCTGGGATCGCGAGGCCCGTGAGGACGAGGATTTCATGAACCACCTCGCGCGTTCGCTGGCGAACCAGGGTCTGGAGGTGGAGGTGCACCTTGGCTTCGGCAACGTCCCCAAGGAAATCGCGCGCCTGAGCCTTGAGCAGGGCGTCGACATCCTCGTCATGGCGGGGCACGGACACCGCGCGCTGGGGGATATGATCTTCGGTTCCACAATCAATCCCGTCCGACACGAGCTGCGCATCCCCATCATCGTTGTCCGCTGACACACGCGCATCGCGAGATGTGCATCTTTCACGCACGTTTCCGTGGCCTCGGATCCCGGTCGTGGCCGGAAGGATGGCATTCCCTTGCCTCGCATCGGTTTATTCCCGATCTTTTCAACTTGTGTCTCACCTGAATCATGGAGGACTATCGATTTGAAGCATCTCACATTCCTGAAACACCCGGCCGGCATCGGCATGATCGCGGCACTGCTGCTGATCCTGCTCACGATGACCGCCGAGGCCCTGCCCGGAAGGCCCCCCCGCAAGAAGGCGATTGTACGCCGTCCCCAGCCCGCCAAGGTTCTTGTACAGGCTGCGCACAGTGCACACCGCCCGATGCGAATCGTCACCGAACCGGCATACACCATCGTGGAGTGCAACGTCCGCGACATCCATTTCGCCGTGGTCGACACGGGCATCACCATCCATCAGTTCACCGCGCAGCGTTCCGACGCCCTCGTGGCGATGAACGGCGGCTTCTTCGACTGGTTCAACGGCCGCATGGCACCGACCGGGCTCGTGGTGTCCGACGACGTCCTCTTCGCCCCCGCGGCCTGCCGTGTGTGTGCGAAGGACGACGGCCGCGGCCGTGGTGGCAAGCTCGCACGGAAAGCCTGCCATGAGCAGGTATGGTACGACATCTTTGCGGTGGACCAGTTCAACCGCATCTCCGTGATTCACGCGGCGGATTACGACAACCATTTCGGGATGACGACATCGGAGCTCCGGCTCGCCCTCGAGGCCGGCCCCACGCTCGTCGACAACGGCATCGCCCGTGACCGCTCGCAGCTTCCGGGCAGGTTCAGCCGCCGTCGCTACTGCCGCTCCGCCTTCGGTGTGTCGCACGACGGCCGCATCCTTCTGCTCACCACGCGCAGGGGGTACCCCCTGCACGAGGTCGCCGACATCCTCGTGGATCATGGGGCGGTGTGGGCGATGAACCTCGATGGTGACTCATCGGCCAACATGGTGGTGCCGGGCAACGACCAGGCGTCCATCGTCTGCGGACCGCGCACGCGGCTCAACACCATCGTGTATGTGACCCACTGACCCCCGACCTTGTCCACGCGCCCGGCCGGTGTCTCCCGCCTGTCGGGCGTGTCGCATTTCCGGGCAGGCATTCGGACACCGCAGGGGCACATTGTCTTTCACGGCACCTTTCACTACCTTGGGCCGTGAATCACACCGTGCCCGCACGGGTGGCACACCCACCGTCATCGTCCACGTCATCCTGATCTGACGCACCATGAGAAAGAGGCTTGCTGGAAGTTTGCGTCTTCGCATTCTCGCGTATGTGATACTCGTGTGCGGTGTGGGGACAGGCATCACACTCACCACGGTGATCGTGAGCATGTACGACCATCTGATCGAGCGCAGCAAGAACGAGATCGTCACCAACGTGGAATCCGCCGCCAAGGAGATCGAACGCAACAATGAGGCGGCCGTGCTCACGGCCACCGCCATGGCGGAGGCCCAGGAGTCCGGGATGTTCGGCATGCGCGAGCAGACGGTGGAGTATCTGCGCAGCATGCTCATGCGCAACACCGGCCTGTTCGACACCTACGTGATCTATGAGCCCAACGCCGACGGCCAGGATGCGCGCTTCGCGGGGACACGCTGGCACGATTCCACCGGGCGCTTCAATGCCGTGTGGAACAACATCGACGGCAAGCCGGTGTGGACGCATGGCGTGGACATGGAGACGAGCATGTACTATGACGGCGTGCGCCGCAGCGTGATCGCCGGATCGCCCAACGCCACCATGATCACCGAGCCCTACATGTACGAGGGTGTGATGATGGTGGAGCACACCGCGCCCATCATGATCAACGGCCGCTTCGCCGGCATCGCCGGTTGTGACCGCCTCCTCGGCGAGATCACGCGCTACCTCGAGAACACCAGACCCTACGAGACCGTGGATTTCCTCCTCGTCAGCCGCCTCGGCGGCATTGTCGTCTCCACGCGCGACAGCTCCCTGCTGACACGGAAATACACCGACATTGAACAGCGTGACATTCTCACCGCCCTGATGCAGAACAACTCCGCCGATCGCGTGCTTCGCTTCACCGATCCCGTGGCGGACGAGGACTTCTACTTCGCCGCCGCACCCATCAGGACTGGCGAGTGGACCCTGTTCATGCGCGTGTCCCATGCCGAGCTCGCCGCACCCATCATCCAGACGATCTGGACCATCATCATCATCTGCAGCGGCCTGTTTGTTCTGCTTGTGGCCGTACTCATCTGGCTGGTGAACTCCATCGTCCGCCCCATCGCCGTGGCAGCCGATTCGGCGCACCGTGTGGCGGAGGGCGACCTGACTGTTGCGGTGTCGTCCGACAGCGCCGACGAGACGGGCATGCTCATCAGGGCGATCCAGAACATGACGGGCAGCCTCAACACCATCGTCCAGCAGGTGCAGAAGACGGGGGTGCGTGTGGTGTCGTCGGCCACGGAGATCTTCGCATCCACGAAGAACCTGCAGAGCATCGCCTCCGAGCAGTACGACTTCGCGAACCAGGTGCTCGCTGCAACGCGGCAGATCGCGGCCACGGCGGGCGCCCTGAGCGCCACCATGGAATCCGTGCGCGTGGTGTCGGAACAGGCAAAGGATTCGGCCCTGAGCAGCAGGGGGTACCTCGACCGCATGGAACACGTCACCGGTCAGATGCTCCAGGCATCACGCACCATCTCCCAGAAACTCGGCGTGATCAGCGACAAGGCGGGGAACATCTCCAAGATCACCACCACCATCAACAAGATCTCCGACCAGATCAACATCCTTTCCATCAATGCCGCCATCGAGGCCGAGAAGGCCGGCGAATACGGCAAGGGCTTCTCCATCGTGTCGCGCGAGATCCGGCGCCTGTCGGATCAGACCACCGAGGGCACATTCGACATCGAGTCGCTCATCAACAGCATGCAGACCGCCGTGTCGCTTGGCGTGACGGAGATGGACAAGTTCATGCTGGAGGTGAACAGCGGCGTGGTGGAGCTGGCGAACGTGAATGAGGCCATCGAGAACATCGTGATGCAGGTGCAGGATCTTGCCCCGCGCTTCGGCGATGTGTCGGACAGCATGGCCCAGCAGATCCAGGGCGTGGAGCACATCAACGACTCTGTCACGCGTCTGACCCAGGGAGCGAAGCAGATCGAGGATTCGCTCACCGAGTTCATCACCGTCACCTCCGAGCTCAAGGAGGAGGCCGAGGCGCTCAAAAACCAGATCGCCCATTTCCGTCTGAAAGGGTGAGAGAAACGCACCATGCCATCACCCCGCACCGCCTCCGTCGTCAAGATCGTCATCACCCTTCTGATCCTCGCCTTCTCCATCTACTTCTCGGTGTACAACGTGGATTTCGCCGAGCTGGGACGGAGCTTCAGCACGGCGAATTACTGGCTGCCCCTCTCCATGATCCCGGTCGCGATCGCCAGCTTCCACATCCGGGCGCTGCGCTGGAAGGTGATCATCCGCACCATGCACCCGGAGGTGCGCCTCAGTTCGCTCACCGCCGGCGTGATCGTCGGGTACTTCATGAACAACATCATCCCGCGCTCAGGCGAGCTGGCGCGCCCGTGGCTCACGGCCCAGCGGGAGAGCGGCACGACGTTCACAGGCCTGCTCGGCACCATCGTGGTCGAACGCTTCATCGACGTGATCTGCCTGCTCCTCATGATCGTGTCCATCCTCGCCTTCGACGACAAGCTGTTCGTGGGCTTCGAGGACTACGGCCTCACAACGGCGTCCGTCCTGCGTGCGCTCTACCCGATGGTGGGGCTGGGTGTCGTGTTCCTCCTCGTGGCACCGACGAAGGCCGGCTACCGCGTGGCCGAGTGGGTGACGCGCCCGCTGCCGCCGCGCTTCCGTGACCGCGTGCTTGGCGCACTCCGACAGCTCCTGACGGGCTTCGGCGCCATCAGGACGGTGTCCCAGGCGGTGCAGATCACCTTCTGGTCCATCCTGCTCTACGTCATCTATACCATCCCGATCTATGTCATGTTCTTCGCCTTCCCCGCCGAATCCGCCGTGTCGGCCACCTTCTTCGACGGGGTAAAGGTGCTCGCGCTCACGTCCATCGCCTTCGCCGTCGCCCCCACCCCTGGGGCCTTCGGCGTGTTCCACGTCACTGCTCGCATCGCGGTGATCCGCATGCTCAATTTCAGCGTTGCAGATGCGGTGGCCTATGCGGCCATCACCCACATCATCAGCTATGCGACCACCATGGTTGTGGGGGGATACCACCTCGTTGTCGGCAATGTGCGCTTCGGCGATCTGATGTCGACCCGGCAATCCGACTGAGACATCCGTCGACCGGCCCGCAGCGGTTGTCAGCCTGCGCAGTGCGTGTCGTCACAGCCGCAGTGTGCATTCGTGCGTCGTTTGAAAAGGCATTCACGGCCCTCACGGAAGGACAGCCACGCCAGCCCGAGCGCACCGAGGGTGTCGGCATGGGCGAACCCGGTCAGTTCGTGCACCGCGCTGGCGAGGAGCAGCACGATGGACATCATGACGCAGACACGGGTGCAGGCGGCATCTGCAAGGATTGCGGGGGAGTCGAGGGCGCGGCCCGCCCTTGTCTTCCCTGCGATGAGGGCGATCATCGTGATGATGGACACGACCGAGATGACAATGCCCCAGATCGTGGTGTCGGGCCGGTGCTGCGTCGCGATGGTGACAGCCGCCATCAGGACCAGGCTCGCCGCCAGTGCGTGGAAGGACCATCCGGTGATCGCCAGGGCCGTGCGTTCGAAGGGCGCCCGATCGCTGTCCGGTGCACGACGGATGCGCCGGATCATGGCGGCGACACCCGCCCCCGACACCACCTCGATGATGCTGTCCACTCCGAAGCCTGCCAGCGAAAGGCTTTCATCGTCGATGCCCAGGGCGACGGAAACGAGTCCCTCCACCACGTTGTACACCACGGTCACCACCGCCAGCATGAGCGCGAGGCGATACCACCTTCCGACGTCCTTCATCATGTGATCACGCTTCGGCATCGGACTGCTCATCGGGGATCAGCACAGTGAAGGTGCTCCCGTTTCCGGGCGATGACTGCACCTGGATGCTGCCACCGTGCATCTCCACAAACTCGCTGCACAGAAGCAGACCAAGCCCCGAGCTGCGCTCCCCCTCCGTGCCCTTGGTGCGGAAGTGCACATCGAGTCGGAACAGCTTGCTGATGGTCTCCTCCGTCATCCCGACTCCGTGGTCGGTGAAGGAGATGCGCGTAATTCCGTCCCCCTCCCTCGAGGCCCCGACAACGATCGACGAATTCCTGGATGAGAACTTGATGGCGTTGGAGAAGAGGTTCCGGAACACGGAGGACAGGAGGTTGTCATCGGCGTACAGCATCAGGGAAGGCGGGATGGTGATCTCCCACGTGATGTCCTTTGCCGCCGCCACGCTGCGGAGGTTGTCGATGCTCTGCGTCACGAGCATTGCAAGGTTGAAATGTCGGCATTCGAGTTGGTACATGCCGCGCTGGACGCGCGACCATTCCAGCAGATTCTCCAGCAAACCGAAGACGGAATGCGCCGATTTCCGCAATGCCCGGGCGTAGTGCCGCAGCTCGTCGTTGGTCATCGCCTCGGATTCGTCGGCCATGATCTCCGTGAACCCGAGAAAGGAGCCAAAGGGGGATCGCAGATCGTGCGCGATGGTGGTGAACAGCCTGTCCTTCTCCGCATTGGATTTCTGGAGCTCGATGTTCGCGAGGCGCAGATCCTCCTCCCGCGCCTTCCTTTCGGTGATGTCGAGAATGATGGTCAGAAAGCCGCGGAGGCTCCCACGGCTGTCATGCAGCGTGTTGACCTGGATGATGCCGTGGATGACGTGCCCATCCCGGGCGATGTAGCGCTTCTCCAACTGGAACTGATGCACCCCTCCACCGAGAAGCCGCCTGATATGCAGGGCCGAAGTCTCCAGGTCGTCGGGGTGGGTGATGTCACGAAAGGTCATGGTCGACAGCTCCCCGGCGGAGTAGCCAAGCATCCGGGAGAAGGCATCGTTCACCGTCTGGAAGTGAAAATCCATGTCAACGAGTGCCATGGGCACGGCGCCATCGTTGAATGCCGTGCGGAAACGCTCTTCGCTTTCGCGCAGCTTCTCGAGCACGAGTCTTGTGTCGGTGACGTCCACAACCACGGCAAGCGACCGCGCGACAGTGCCATCGGGGTTCAATTCGGCGATTGCGGAGAGAAGCGTGTCGATCACCTCGCCGTTTTTCCGCACGAACTGATACTCGACGTTGGTGCAGATCCCCGTCTGCATGAACTCGGGGAGAACGGTCCCGTCCGCCTTGATGCGCGACTCCGGTGTGAGGAAATCGGTCGATTTCCTCCCGATCACTTCATCACGCCGGTACCCGAGATTCGCAAGCCAGTAATCGCTGACGCCGATAAGGATCCCGTTCCGATCGATGGAGTGGAGCATCACCGGGGTGTTGTTGTAGAGCCTCCGGTGGCGCTCCTCCGAGGCGCGCAGCGCCGCCTCCGCCTGCTTCATGGCCGTGACATCCTGGTTGACGCCATGCAGACGCACAGTGACACCTTTCGCGTTCTTCTCGGTGCGGAACCACGTCCGAACGCAGATCTCCGGACCTCCGGATCGTTGAAAGCGGCCGTCGAATTGCCGGCTGAACTCCGGATCTGTCGACGCAATGGCATCGGCAAAGGCCTCGCCCATTTTCTCGGCGTACCTCGGCTGAAGATACTCTGAAAAAAACCTGTCCTTCGGGATCTCCGTCGGCCCGTCGTCCGGGAAGCCATGGAGACGATGAAAGCAGGGATCGAGGATGAACACCATGCGGGCGACGTCGTAATCCCAGTAGGCCATGCCGGCAACCTGCAGCGCCTCTTCGCTTCTGGCGCTGATGCGGCGGAATGCCTCTTCACGCTCCCGCCGCTCGGTGATGTCGACGATGGTGATCACCACCTGTTCCGGTGGCTCGCCGTCATGCACCACCACCGGTCGAGTGCTGACGCTTCCCCATTTCGCCAGGCCGTCCGGACGGCGATATTCGGCTATCACATTCGTGCATGGCTCACCCGTCCTGAACGTCACCCTCGATGGATGATCCTCCTCAGGCCAGGGTGATCCATCCTCATGAAAGGTGGCCCAGTTCCATTGCGACGCAACCGTCCCGACAATGTCCTTCGCAGGGAAGCCGAAGAACTGCTCCGCTGCGGGGTTCCACTCGAGGATCACCCCATCACGCCGTTGCAGAATGATGATGTCCGCGGCATTCATGCATACCGTGCGGAATCGCGTCTCCGATTCCCGGAACTGCTGATCCTGGCTCCGGCGCTCGGTGATGTCGCGCCCGATGCAGGCGACACCCATCACCGCCCCGTCAGCATTCAGGATCGGATTCAGGTCGTATTCCACGGCACGAAACGGCCGGACAAGATAGGCGGGGAGTTCACGCGTGAAACGCAGCGGCCGGCCGGTGGCGAGAACCTCCCGATACCGTTCCGTCCAATAGGCGACAATCTCCGCATGGGGTATGCCTCCAAGGATGGAACTCCCCGGCTTCAGTGTGCTTCCGAGAGCAGCATCGTAGTAGTTCCGCGTGGCCGTGTTGCATTCAATGACGCGCAGCTCCTGGTCCACCGACCAGATGAGATCCGTGGTGTTTTCGATGATGCCCGTGAGCGACGCCCGGCTTTGCTCCAGCGCCTCACAGGTGCGCACATGTTCGTCGATGTCGTGCACCACGATGAACAGCAGGGACTGGCCGGCAACGATGACGGGTGCCGAGCTGGCCTCCACCATGCGGATCTGTCCTGATGCAAGGCGGTGAGGGATGACGACGCTCTGCCGCTCCTGGCGCATCATGGCCATGCGGATCTGCGCCAGCCGCTCGGCGGGCCAGGCGTTGATGTCCGATGCGTACAAGGTCTTCATGACATCCGCTGCATGACCGTAGAAGCGTTCCGCCGACGCGTTGGCATCGAGGATGCGCCCATCATCAAGCCTCACCAACAGCATGATGCTCGAATGGTTGCGGAACACATCAAAGAACTGTCGGATGTCCTCTTCGGATGGTGTCATTGCTGTTCCTCCTCCACTGCCTGTGCGTTCATGAATTATGGACGCCGTGGTGGGCAGGGAAATGCTTCAGTGCGGGAATGGGGTTCATTCGGATGAATGTCGATGGGAACGGGTCGGATGGCGGACAGTGCTCCTGTCAGTCGGTCCGGGGTGTGTGCATGGAAGATGCTGATGCAAGATACGTCGGCAACGGTGGAAATGGAATCGCCACCGCAACTCACCAGGGCATGCTTGCCTGAAGTTTGTAAAAGTCACGAACCATTCGCCCACCCTCGGGTGCCGGATCGTTGCGGTAATCGACGAGGTCGATTCCCGCTGCCACCGTGATGGATGCACCGGAGTTCACGGTGAACCGGATGAAGGGCCCGATCCACTGGTAGGCCGTGCTGGTGGTGGGGCAGGTGCAGCCCGGTGTGGTGATCGTCTGGAGGAGATGGTCGAAAAGGATCCCTGTCGCCAGATGGCGTGTGATGGTGACGGCAGCCGTGGCTGACACATCGTACAGATCGATGCGTGGCGTCACCGCCGCCTCCCGACGCAGGTGGAGCCAGGAGACGGATCCCAGCGTCACGCTGAAGGCCCCGCTCGTCCAGGTGGCCACAAGGGTGGGGACGATGCCGTCACCGAAGACGGGCCGCCCTCCGCCGGAATGGAATTTCCCGCTGGAGATGCCGATGGCCGGCGACACGTTCAACGCACCATCCATGAGCGTGAGGCTGCACCCCGCGCCGAACTCCGTGTACAGTCCCAGGCCGCCTTCGTTGCCGGCAAGGGCATCCTGTGTCCAGAAGACCCCATAAACGGTGAGGGCCACATCATCCGACAGCCCGATCGATGCGGTGACCGACGGGGTGAAGCCGAAGGCCGGATCCTGCGACAGCGTGACGGTGAAGCTGGTCGTTGACGAATCCTCGGGGAGAGAGGCCTGGACAGGTGTCGGCGCCATGCATGCCGAGAGCACGGCGAGCAGTGCAGCCACCATGGGCGTGGGTTTCACGGATCCTCCGGAAATGATGGTGAAGAGTCGGAACGCTTGCGGGAAATGTGCGGAATTCGCGGGCGAAGGTCAAGCCTTTCGCACCTCCACCCGTCCTTGCATGTGTGCAGATGCCGCCCTACTTTGTTGTCTTCCCGGAACAGACCCCCCCGGGGCATCCACACATGGAATCCATCTCCTCACCGCTTCACCGCACGACACCACGCTCGGGCCTCATCTCCCGTCTGGCGCTGCCCCTGGTCATGCTCCTCGCCGTGGTGGTGCGTGTGTCGGGGATCGAGATCCACAACCTCTGGGCCGACGAGGCGTTCTCGTATTACGAGACGACACTTTCCGTCCAGACCATCGTGGAATACGCCACATCGGAGGCCAGCCATCCGCCGCTCTACTGCCTCACACTCAAGGGATGGAGCATGCTGTTCGGCAACTCCCCCGCGGCGCTTCGGATGCTGTCGGCACTGCTGAACTGTCTCACCATATGGCTGCTCTACCTGATCCTCTCACGGCATTCCCAGCCGGTCGCTCTCATGACCGCGTTCCTCCTCTCCATCGCGCCCTCGCAGATCCATTTCTCCCACGAGGTGCGCATGTACTCAATGCTCGCCCTCTGGTGTTCACTTGCGGTGTTTGGCTACCTCCGATCCTGGGAAAAGAATTTCGCATCGCTGAAGTACAACATCATCGCCGTCGTGAGCATGACCCTGGCGTTCTATACGCACATGCTTGGCGCATTCATCCCCGTCTCCCTGCTCTTCCACAGCGTGGTCATCGTCCGCTCGCGCATCCGGCATGGACACCCGGAGACGCGACGCACCATCCGCAACCTCATCCTCATCTATGGGTCCACGTTCATCCTGTATCTGCCATGGTTCACGATGATGTATCTCACCAGGGATGGGCTCGTCGCCGGCCAGGGGTGGCGCCCGACACTCACCATGGTCGGTGTCGGTGTCGAGATCGGCAAGTTCCTCGGAACCTCGATGATCGGGAGCTTCATCGATGTGGTGGAGTTGCAGTACCATGTCTACGGCCTCCTCATGGCACTTGGCGTGATCGTCACCTTCACCACACTCATCCGCGGCATCCGCTACAAGCAGCTCCCGACGCACATCCGTGTCATGCTCCTCGTCTCACCGCTCATCGCCATCCTGCTCATCCTCTACACAAAGCGCTCCTTCGAGCTGTTGCGCTACTTCTTCTTCGTCACCCCATTCCTCTTCGCCACCATCGCCTACGGCATCGTCGCCATCCCCCGAACATCACGCGCCGTGCTGGTCTATGCCCTCATCGTGTTCACGCAGACCGCCGGGCTCATCTCCTACTACAGCATCGCCTCCCGCGACAGCGACCACCGACCCGCCATCGAGGTGATCCAGAACCGCATGCGCCCGGAGGACAAACTCCTCGTCCTCCCCTCCGACATCGACAAGGTTTACATGTATTACCTCCGCGACGATGTCCGCCTCGTGGATCTCATCCGGAACTGGGACGAGGCCGTCCCCGCCCCAGGGCCGCAGCAGGTGAATCCGGATGTGCTGTGGATCGCGATCGATTACAGGTCACGATGGTTCTACGTCCCGGCCGACGCCGTCGTCGCCGCGGATCCTGCCTATGTGGTCCGCGAGGAGTGGAAGTTTCCGGAGGGCAGATCCAACGTCCGCCTCCTTCGGGCGGAGAAGCGGGAGACGGCACACTCCGCACACTGACATGCTTCTTCATTGCATCGGGAGACGTGACGTGGTAATTTTCCGCGCCATTGTCCTGTCGAACCACCATCGTCGCAGACCATGAAAACCACGCTGACACTTCTTGCCTTCCTCATCCTGTGCACCGCATCCATCACTGCCGGCCCCAAGGGGTCGACACTCGTCATCAAACCCGCGAAGCCGATGCCGGGGGAAAAGGTGAGCATCACCTACACCCCGTCCTCCGCCGCCTTCCGGAAAAGCCGCGCTGTCGCGCTCCACATCCTCGCCCTGCCGGAATCCGGCTCACCGGTCCGGACCGAGATCAACATGAAGAAATCCGGGAACTCGTGGACGGCATCGCACACCGTGGATGCCACGGCCGCACGCGTGCTGCTCTTCCTGCCTGTGTCGGGCGACGACATGGACACGAACAATGATGACTCCTGGAGAACGATGATCCATCGCGACAAGGCCAACCCCCTGCCCGGAGCGCGGGCGGTGCTTGCTTCGGCGATCGCCTCCGGAGGGGTGATGGAGTTCAAGCTGAAGCGCGACCCGGCCGCAGCGCGGGCGCTGGCCGAGCAGGAAAAGGCCGCCAATCCGGCCTCCGTGCTGCCATGGACCGTGGAGTGGCGCATCCTCCTGCGCGAGGAACCGGGCGATGCGACGAAGGAATCGATCATGAAGGACCTCGCCCGTCTTACAGACGACCATGCGGACGATGAGGCTGCCATCGAACTGCTGCTCCCGTGGTACGATCGCGTGGGCCAGAAGGAGAAGGGCACCCATATCATGAAGCAGTTCACCACCTCCCATCCCCGCGGCAGCATTGCACGGCTCGCGCGCATGCGCGAGGTGGCGGCGGAAAAGGACCAGTTCGGGAAGCTGAAGCTCGCCCGTCAGACACTCACCGAGTTCCCCGACCTTACCGCCGACCAGAGGAAATCCCTCCAACGGACGGTGATCATGGCCCATGTCCAGCTCAAACAGTACCAGGAGGCGTTCGACATGTTCCATGCATCGCACTTCCGGGATGGCTCTGTGATGAACTCCATCGTCTGGCCGATGATTGAAGCCGGTGTGATGCTCGAAAACGCCGTGGATTGGGCTCAGCAGGCGGTTGACATGCTGCGTATCACCGCACCGGAGGACAAGCCCGCCTCCATGTCGATGAAGGACTATGAGGAGAATCAGAAACAAATGTGTGCATCGACGCTCGACTCCTGGGCCGTGGGGCTGATGAAGCTCGACCGGATCGAGGAGGCGCTCAACGCGTACAGGGAAGCCCAGGAAATTCTCAACATGGAGAATGCGGAGATCAACGAGCACAACGCCGAGGCACTCGCCCGCATGGGCGATCATGAAAAGGCACTCACGTTCTGCACCAACTGCCTCCTGAAGGGAAAGACGACCGACGCCCTGATGGAATCCTTCCGGAAATCCTGGATCGCGAACAAGGGATCCGACGCCGGGTTCGATGCGATGGTGACGGACACGAAAACCCGGGCCCGCAGGGAACTCCGGGCGAAACTCGAGAAGGGACTGATCGACAAACCCGCACCGATGTTCACGCTGAAGGCGCTCGATGGATCCGAGGTGTCCCTTGCCTCCCTCAAGGGGAAGGTGGTGGTGGTCGATTTCTGGGCCACATGGTGCGGCCCGTGCAAGATGTCCTTCCCCGCATTGCAGAAGGTGTATGACAAGCACAAGTCCAACCCGGACATCCGCATCCTTGCGCTCGACACCTGGGAAAATGAGAAGGGGGAAAAGCGTGAGGCCCTTGTGCGCAAGTTCATCGAGGACAACACCTACACCTTCCCCGTGCTCCTCGACGAGGACTACGTCAGCAAGTACGGTGTGACCGGCATCCCCACCAAGTTCTTCATCGGGCGCAACGGCAGCATCAGGTATCAAAGCATCGGTTTCGAATCCGCACAGGAAATGGTGGAGGAAATGGAACTCCTGTTCGAAATCCTTCTCGCCGAGAAATGATCGCGTCCACCGGCCTTCGGCCGGAGTGAACATCCTGTATCGAACGTTTCACCATCAAGGCCGGTCCCATGCCCGAAGATCTCCATTCCTCCCGCTCGTCATCGCTGTTGCGCACCATCGTCATTGCCGTGGTGCTTCTCGTGGTCGCCTGGCTCGCCTTCCGCTTCCTGATCGCCGCGGTGCAGACCATCGTGTATGTTGCCGTGATCCTCGCGATCCTGTGGCTGACAATTCGTTTCCTGTCGGGAGGCAGACGCCGTTCATCCTGATCCTTCCGCGTAGCGACCGGTTTTCATCCCAAAACGGTGCACAATGGCACAATTGTCTGGAAATGTTCACCTCCTGTTCATTTCCGGCACATGAACTCGCCCCCGCCATCGCGTAACTGACGCAACAACAATCCGTTCTCTTCTGGCATGGTGCTTGATCCCTGCTTTGTTCGGCTCTGCAAACGCGTGGCCAGTCCAACAGCGTTTCACGGTACATCATGTCTCCCACAGATCGCTTCATCGGCAAATCCATCCGGACCTTGTCTCAGAGCAGCCCGGAACTGACCATCGAAACACTCGCCCCAGATTCGGTGCGCGTCAACATGCGCTTCGAACCGCGGAATGCGAAGGAGGCGAGTCAATGGAAATCCTTCAGTGTCCAGGCCTACGAGCTGGCCATGTCCATCACCTCGGGCACCATCAGGCACATCGACATTTCGTGCGTCCCCCTGCCTGACACGGGGGATCATCTGCCGGACGCGGAGATGCTGGAGCGGGCGGGTGGGGATGGCGCCTACTCCCTGCCTTGGCAGAACATCCACTATTCGTGCTGGGCGCGCATCATCGAATCCCTCAGCGACATCGTCGACACCACCAGCGGCACGACAGAATCCTGACTCGCGCACTGCCGGACCCTCGCATCCCACCCCGCAGCCTGCTGGGCGGGGTCAGCGGCGTTCGAGGCCGATCATGGTCTCCACTGTCGCTGTCCCCGGAAAGGCGTCGAAGGGCTGGATCCACGTTGGGCGGTAGCCTTCGATCTCCCACTGGCGCAGCTCTGCGGGGATGAGATCGATGTTGCAGAAAATGTGCAGAACGCGCGCGGGATCGGTGGAGGCGATGAACTCGATCACGCCATCACCGGCCCCCTTGCGCGGTGGATCGAGGAGGACGAGGTCGTTGGGTCCGGCCTTCACCATGACCCGTTCCAGGGAATCCGGCGTGATGTCGCATCGGAAGAAGCGGACGTTTGCGGCCTTGTTGCGGCGGGCATTCTCGATCGCCGCTGCGTGGCCGAGCTGGGAGATCTCCGCGCCGAACACGCTCCTGGCCTTCGCGGCCATGTTCACGGCAAACAGACCATAACCGCTGTACAGGTCGTACAGCGCCGTCGTTTCATCCGGTGCAAGAAAGCCCTCCGCTGCATCGACCATGGCGTCCACGATGGAGGAATTCACCTGGGAAAACGCCAGGGGATGATACAGGAAGGCCCTGCCACGGCTGCGCTGAAAGATCGACGGCTTTCCGTACAGCTTCTTGAACACCGGCGCGGCATTCGGATCCCTCGATCCCAGGTAATACCGACCGTCCGAGGAGTCCTCGTAGAGGAACACGCCCACCACGGAGGGGAAGGTCTGCGTCAGGGATTTCGACAGGGCGTTCATCGATCGTATCAGCCCGGCATCAATCGCGTCGACCGTGAGGATGACGGTCTGCTCCTCGTAGCCGCCCTTGATCACCACGTTGCGCAGGATGCCGTCGAGCCTCCGGATCCGCAGCGTCTGAAGGCGGTCGCGGATGAACGTGTAGAGATCCGCATGCTTGGGGGGCTCGATGGCGCAGCGCAGGGGCTCGAAGGGCCGGACCACGCCGTCGATGCCGGTCTCGAGGAGACACAGACGCAATCCCGCGCGACCGAAAATGGCGCGGCGCTTTGTGGTGGTCCGGTAATGCCGGCCATGGGGCGACCTGATGGGCGCCGGCACGGTGAGCTGCGACAGGTGCAGCTTCCAGAAGTCCTGCAGCGCAGCGGAACGACAGGCGTATTCCTGGTCGTAGGCCAGTCGCGATGCGTGGCAGATGCGGCATGCCTCGTTCACCGGGGACCGGCATTCCTGCCGTTCCAACGTGGGGCGGGGTGCCGTGGATGCCTGGATCCGGGCACGAAGCAGATCTTCGAAGCGTGTGGGTGTGGCCATGGTGGTTCGTGGTGGAATGATGAACGAGATGCCTTGTGTCATCCGCCTTCGGTGTCCGGCTCCACCTCCCAGCCAGCCTCGCGCACGTGATCCCAGAATTCCGGACAGGATTTGGTGACGCACCACGGATCGGTGATCGACAGCGGACCAAGAAGCAGGGACAGCAGCACGGCGGCGAAGACCATGCGATGGTCGGCGTGCGTGACGACGACGCGCGTCGCCGGCACCCCGCCGGCCGCCTGCGGCGGGAGGCGCAACCAGTCGGAACCGGTCTCCACTGTGATGCCGATTCCCCGCAGTGCAGAGGCGAGATCGTCGAGACGGTTGGATTCCTTGTGACGGAGATGCGCGATGCGGGTGAAACGCACCGGCACGGCGGCGCGAAGGGCGTATGCCACGAGCAGCGGGGCAAGGTCGGGCGCGTTGGAGAGATCGATGTCGCAGCCGTTGTTCCGATCGGCCGCGTCGATCGCATCCATGATCTGCAGCACCGCTGCATCCGGATGTCCGGCCGACGCATCCACGGGACCGGGATCCACCGGCAGACCGAGCCGCGAGGCGATCCTCCAGATGGCGAGTGCCGAGGCATCGGGCGGGATGATGAAACGAACCGGTTCCGTGATGCCCGTCGGCGGGTTCAATGCGATCACATCACGGGAGCGGAGCACCTCCACGCCCACCGATGCGAGCATCGACAGTGTCATGTCCAGATACCCCTCACTCACCGCCTCGCCGACAAGACGCAGGGTCATGGGTCCATCCGCTGCGAGGGCGAGCATCGCGAGTGCCGAGGCGTACTGCGACGAACCCGCGACGTCGATGTCCATGGAACGTGGCACGGACTCCCAGCCGCGCACCTCCCAACCTGGGCCGTCGCCGGTGTCGATGCGGTCGATGTGTGCACCGCCCCGGCGCAGGGCAGCGATGAGCGGCTCATGCGGACGGCGCAGGAGTTGCGGATCCGCGATGATGCGGGTCACACCAGGGCGCAGCGCGGCGAGCGCAAGCAGGAAGCGAAGCGTGGTGCCGCCGGCTCCCGCATGAAGCGTGAGTGGCGCGTGCAGCTCCGCCGCCGCATGCGCCGGATCCATCGGGGTCACGTGGAAGCCATCCGGCGTGTCGTCCACCCGCCTGCCAAGTGCGCGCAGGGCTGCCGTGAGCCGGCGCACATCGTCGGCATCCGAGCGGCCGGTGATCGTGGTCGACACTGGAAGCAGGGCGGCGATGATGAGGGCCCGGTTGAGCTCGGATTTCCCGGCCCCCGGTCGGGGTGCGCTGGGACGGGGCGTGCGCAGCACCACTCGCACAGGCGTCCCGGCATGCCATGCCTGGCAGCGGTGCAGGGCGGCGATCCAGTCGTGCGCTGTCGGTTCCGTCGTCACAAGCGGTCGTCCGGGTGCCTCAAGCACGACGCTGTGCAGCCGCCCACGCGCGTGCTTCTTGTCGCGCCCGATGGCGCGCAACAGCGGTTCCTCCGCCACCGGGGTGGTGAGCGGCCGCAGAAGGGGATGGAGCAGACGCAGCCATCGTGCGGATGTCGCGGAATCCAGACCGAAGCGTGTGGAGAGATCGATCGCGGCGGCAAGACCCCAGGCCACCGCCTGACCATGGGACAGCCCCTGCAGCAACTCCAGCGCATGCGCGAGCGTGTGCCCCAGGTTCAACACGATGCGGAGTCCCTGCGTCTCCCGTGGATCCGCCTCCACGACGCCGAGCTTCACACCGATCGCAGTGTCGATCAGCCCGCCGAGTTCTTCACGGATCTCGTGAAATGGCGCCGCGAGGAGCGCACCCAGCCCGCCGCCCGCGGCGATGGAGTCGAGCCGGTCGGTCGCACCGAGCATGAGGACCTTGACGAGCTCCGCCATGCCATCGGCCCGTGCCCGGAGCGGAAGCGTTTCAAGCGCCTGCTCGATGATGTATGTCCGGGCCGCAGGGTGAAAGGTGCCGATCTGATTCTTGTGCCCGCCAAGATTGAGGGCGGTTTTTCCACCGTGTGCCGAATCCACCATCGCCAGAAGCGTGGTCGGGACGTGCCACAGGTCGACGCCGCGCCAAAGGATTGACGCCAAAAATCCGACGGCGTCGCCCACCGAGCCTCCACCGACGGCGACAAGCGTCATGGGCCGCGACGAGCGGCGCCGCAGCACCTGCTCCGCGAGGGATTCGATCGAGGCGAGCGTCTTGAGTCCCTCGCCGCCTGCAACGGGGATGGGATGGGGCAATGCACGGATGAGTGTGTCGGGAAGCGTGCTGTCGCACAGCACCACGCAGGAATCGTCGAACGGGATGTCGCCCATGGAACGCAGGCGGATGGGCATCATGATGCGACCCCCACGAAGACCGCACAGCACGCACGCCGCCGCTGCAGCGACCGGCTGCTATGCACGATCCACCGCGGATGTGAGATGACAATCGGCGAGGACGAGCGCGGCCATGGCCTCCACAACGGGCACGATGCGCGGCGCGATGCAGGGATCGTGCCGCCCCCGCCTGGCCCATTCGCCGATGGAGGCGACCGGCTTCACATGCACGCGCATGGTGATGCGGGATCCGGTGGTGATGCCGCCCTGGATGCCGTGCGCCCGGAGGGGGTGCCCCTGCTGCGTTCTGGCGACCGCGTCGTGGAAGGCGGATCCGGGCAGCGCCGCCTCCGCTTCGGAGTCGCCGAGCGTCACTCCCGTCACACCACCGATGCTCATCAGAGCTCCTGCGAGCAGGGCCTTGGCCTTGTGGAACACCGGCTCTCCCAGCCCCGGCGGTGCGTTGTCAATCCACAACTCCACCACGCCGCCAAGGGAATCGCCGCCCAGGCGGCAGGCCTCAAGCTCGGCCATCATTGCCGCGGCGGCAGCCAGGTCGGGGCAGCGCGTGGGATGGGCATCCACGGCGATGCGCGTCAGGGGATCCGGAACCATGCCGGCATCGATGCAGCCGATGCGTCGCACGAACGCCACGATGCTCATCGTCGACGGCAGGATGCGCTCGGCCACCACACCTCCGATGACGCGCGACAGCGTCTCCCGGCCCGACGACCGCCCTCCGCCGCGCCAGTCGCGCCGGCCGTACTTCGCCATCCACACCGCGTCGGCATGGCCGGGGCGCATGTCTCCCGGTGCATGGTCCGCGGAGCGCGCATCGGTGTTGCGGACGATGACGGCGATGGGTGTGCCGAGCGTCGCACCCTCGAACACGCCCGAGAGGATTTCCGGCGCGTCGGGCTCGGAGCGTGACGTGGTGATGGACGATTGTCCCGGCCGCCTCCGCGAAAGTGCGGCATGGAAGTCGGCCTCCGACAGAGGGATGCCGGCCGGACAGCCATCAATCACCGCACCCAGTGCGGGACCATGGGATTCACCGAAGGTCGTCAGTGTGAGGATATGTCCAAAGGTGTTGCCACGCATGGAGACAACATCGGAAAAAAGGGGGAGAATTTGTAATTCCGCCGGAAATGTCTAGTTTGCATCGCCTTCTGTTCTTTGTCATACCGATGCGGTTTTCCATCGCGTGAAATGAAAAGAGAACGCCGTGCAAATCGGCGACTGCCCCGCAACTGTAAGCGGGTGGTATCGCGCACAGCCACTGGATCACACCGGGAAGGCGCGCTGAGCATCCCACCCCCGCAAGTCAGGAGACCTGCCACATCGGATTCACACAGCCTTCGCGGGTGAGGACTGGTGCCTGGTGTCTTCGTTTCACCGAACGACTCCATCATTTCCGCCACCCCCGTACGCATACGGGGTTTTTGGTTTCCACCCAATGTCGCATCCCGTCGGGCTGTTTCTCTCCCACTCACACTCCCCACCGGATGCTTCGTCGCTTCTTCATGATCCTCCTGCTCTCCGTTCCCTGCACCAATGCGCAGGACACGGCGGTGTATCGCGTGATGCAGCCGATGCTTGTCACCGGCACACGCTTGGAGGACGTGGGCTCCACCTCCCCCGCACCGGAGGAGCGCATTGATGCGGCCCGGCTTGCAGCCGATCCCGTGCGTTCCCTCGCCGATGTGCTGGGGACGGCAGCCGGCACCGCCCTGCGCCTCTACGGCGCCGACGGTGGCCTGCAGACCGCATCCGTCCGGGGTCTCGGGCCGGAGTATGCCATCGTGTACTTCAATGGCATTCGCCTCAACGACGCCCAGAACGGCCTCGTAAACACCACCGCCCTGCGCCTGACAGGCATCGGAGGCATCACCATCGCCCGCGGCGGATTCTCCTCACTCTACGGCGCCGATGCCGCCGGGGGGGTGATCTCCATCCAGACGGCGCCATCCGGGCCGCGTCTCGAGGTGACCGCGGGAACCGGCTCCTATGGACGTCGATCCATCGAGGGCTCGACGCACCTGGGCATCGGAACGGCCGGTGTGCGTCTGTCGGCATTCTACGAGGAGGCAGACAACGACTATCCCTCGCGCGTCCCGGTGCTCCAGCCGGCGGTCATGGCCATACGCGACAATGCGGGCTTCCTCACAACGGGCGCCCGGGGCGAGCTTGTGGCTCCGATCGCCGCATCCGTCCTCACCGCCTTTGGCCAGTACTCCCGGCTCGAGGCCGGCATCCCCGGCGCCTGGCTCCAGGTGGCGCAGGGGCGCGCCCATCAGGGGGACCGTGAGGCCCTCGCTGGCGCGGCGTGGCGCCTCTCCTTCGCTCGTGACTGGACGCTGACGCTCTCCCCCTCCCTGCGGTGGACCTGGTCGCACTACCTCGATCCCGACCTCGTCAGCAATGGCATCCCGCTCGACACGCGGCACGAGAATCTGTCACTCGCCTTCACTGCCGGTGTGGATGCGCGCCTTTCCGACATCGCCCGTGGGGCCGCCGGTCTGGAGATCACCGCCGCCCGCCTCCGGTCCGATGGCGTGGCCGGCGAGCCGCAAAGAACCGTGATGGCCGCGTATGCGACCATGGACCTCCGCATTCTCCAGCACGTGCACATCTTTCCATCCATCCGGCTGGATCATGCTCGCGATCTGCCCGGAGAAACGTCCCACACCGTGGCATCACCTGGTGTGGGCCTCACCTGGGATCCGATCCCGGACCGCCTCACCGTGCGCATGCATGGCTCGCTGGGCTTCCGCCTCCCCACCTTCAACCAGTTGTACTGGAATCCCGGCGGCAATCCCGATCTGCGTCCCGAGCGATCCCGTTCGATCGATGCAGGACTGCTCATCACACCGGCGGATTGGCCCGCCCGTTTCGAGGCCACCGTGTTTGTCCACGACATCACAGATCGCATCGTCTGGGCACCTGGCGCCGGACAGATCTGGCGGCCCACCAACATCCAACATGTGCTCGCAACCGGCATCGAGGCGACAACCGGCCTGCGCCTGTGGAGCGACGACCTTGTGCTGCGCTGCAGCGCACAATGGACAAATGCCGTCAAGCGCAATGCCGCCTTCGCAGGTGACAACACCGCCGGCCGGATGCTGGTGTATGTCCCGATCTGGTCAGGAACCGCTTCGCTGATCGGCCGCCCGGTGGAGTGGTTGTCGGTGTCCGCTCTTGAGCGCATCACCGGAACGCAGTACACCACGGAAATCAACGACGCACACCTGCCGGCCTTCGCCGTCACCGACCTCGCAATCACCGGCACCATGCACATCGCCGGTGGCCTGATCCTTCGGGTGAAGGGCGAGGTGCTCAACCTGTTCGACGCGGACTATCAGGTGATCGCCTGGTTCCCCATGCCCCCGCGCAACTACCGTCTTTCCATCACCACCTCACTTCCCTGAACACCATGAACCGCCTCCTCTCCACACTGCTCCTCCTCACGGTCTCGCTTCTCCCCATGGCCTGCGACACCGACCCTGCTTCCCCGACGCCTCCCGATGTCCCTGAGACCACCCATGCGCTGTATATCGTCAATGAAGGCAACTTCCAGCGCAACAATGCGGAGCTCAGCATCTTCATGCCGGATTCAGGTCGCGTCTACAACAACATCTTCAAGTCGCTCAACGATTTCGACCTGGGCGATACGGGGAACAGCATCACCCTGAGGGATGGCCGCGCCTACATCGTGGTCAACGGCTCCAACAAGGTGGAGATCCTCGACACAAAGACCAAGCTGCGTGTGGGGTCGATCCAATGCCCGGCGGGCTCGTCGCCACGGCATGTCGTGTTTGATGCGCATGGGCGGGCTTGCATCTCGAACCTCTACTCGAACAGCATCTCTGTCTATGATCTGGCGACATCGGTCTTCGTCCACACCATCCCCGTGGGCAACAATCCCGAGCAGATGCTGATCGATGGCACAACGCTCCTGGTAGCCAACAGCGGCTTCGGTGCCGGGCGCACGGTCTCCGTGGTGAACCTCGAAACCGCCACCGTGGTGAAGGAACTGCACGTGTCCGACAACCCCATGTTCATCGAACGCCTGGGCACCACCCGTGCGCTCGTGCTCTGTTGCGGCGCATACAACGATTTCACGGATCCGAACGACGATACACCTGGCATGCTCTTCACGGTGGACCTGACGCGGATGGTGCTCATCGACTCGATGGTGATCGCGGGGCATCCCCAGCGCCTGACCGTGGATGGAGCGGGCCATGTTTACACCGTCGGGTCCGGTGGCATCATGCGGATCGATCTGGCAACCGGAACGAGTGAGCCGGATTTCATCCCCGGCTGGTACTACTCCGTGCTGTGCGATCCGGACCGCGGCGTGATCTACGTCACGGACCCGCTCGATTACGTGCAACCAGGACGGCTTCTCGTCTTCAGTCTTTCGGGTGAGAAACGTGCCGAATACCCGGTGGGTGTGATCCCCGGTGCGATGACGATCGACAGACACTGACGGCTTTCCAGCTGCCGGGAGGAGCCCTGGAGTGGCCGGCCATCCCGGCGGTCCCGGTGAGGTGAAGCGGACGCCTTCGTATTACGATGGTGCCCCCCACCATGGTGCCGCGTCGTGACGCGGGGGTTACCATGGATGTTTCCGAATCGGCGAAAATGCGATGAATTGACCACCGCGTTTCTGCTTGACATCACCCGATGGCTTGGGTATATTCACCTCAGCAAGGTCGGTTCCTCTCGCTCTCAAACGGGGCCGCCTGACGGCAGCTTCGTTTGATTGTGGCATCCATCCGGAGGATTTTTCGGAACTTTGACAGATCGCCCCGTTCAAACACGGTTGCCGTTTTTTCACCAGGGTGTTGTCTGATCAACGAATTCTCCTCACATCACAGCCTGCACGGCATCCCCGTCAATGGATGGCAGTTCCATGAACGTCGCACATGATACGACCGCCTCTGTGACCCGAGCCCCATGGTGGGCACGGCAGGCCTACGACGCGCATCCCACGGTGTGGACGGCCTTCGGGTACTGGATCCTCGCCACGCTGACCTTCATCATCCAGCCCCAGGCATGGCTCTGGCCGGCCTCGGGCATCGCCATCGCCGCGGCACTGATCCAAGGGCCCCGTGCCTGGCAGGGCGTCGCTCTCGGCATCCTTCTCATGATCGGCACAGTGTGGGTTCTCGCACCAGGTCAGATGACCATGATCATGATTCCTGTTTCCATCGCACTGGCCGCAGGCACCGCGCTTGCCACGCTGATCGCCGCGCTCTTGATCCGTCGATCCCGCAGTGGTTCCCTCGAGAGCCCGCTCGCCGTCCTGCATTTCGGCGTGGTGACCATCGGCGCCTACAGCCTCCTCGTCGCTCTCCTGTTGTGGACGTTTGAACTGTTCTGGGGTGTGCACACCGGATATTTCCACCAAGTGATGAGCAACTACGCAGGGATCGTGATGGTTGCGCCGGTCTGCCTGTTCTGGTATGAATCGGCCCCCTCACGACTCACCATGCACAGAATGATCGAGCTGGCGGCCGTGCTTCTCCTCCTTGTCCTGTTCGGCATGCTCGTCTTCACCGACACCAACCTCGGGATACCCTTCTCCTTTCGGATTTCGAATCTCATACTCGTCCCCATCATGTATGCCGCTGTGCGCTTCGAACGCCAGTGGACAAGCATCCTGACGGCCATCGCGTTTCTCTTCATCTGGCTCGGCACCGCCCAGGGAATGGGCACTTTTGCTGCAAATTACCAGAGCGGGGCCGATGACAGCGTGCAGATCTTCATCAGCTTTGTCGGGCTGCTTGTGCTCATGATCGGGTCGGTCTTCGAGCAACTCCACACGGCCCGGATCACCCTGAGCCGCAGCAACACCATGCTGGGGCAGGTGCTCAACGCCCTGCCGCTCTCGGTGTTCTGGAAGAACCGCGAGTCCATCTATCTCGGGTGCAATGAGAAATTCGCCCGCCTGGTGGGCGAGGAGGGCGTCCAGGGAATCGTCGGAAGAAGGGACGATGTGCTCGCCGTCCCGCGTCGCGACATTTCGGAGGTGTGGGCGGAGGACGCGGCCGTTGTGCAGCAGGGCATCATGAAACACATCATCGAATCCCAGCAGAACGCTGATGCTGAGGAACTGTGGATGGATATCACCAAGGTGCCGCTCCGGGACGATGCAGGAGAGATCTACGGTGTGCTGGGCATTCTCATGGACATCACCGAGAGAAAGATTGCCGAGCGGGACCTCGAAATGTCGGAGGAGCGCTTTCGCGGGATGTTCGATGCCGCCCCCTTCGCCATCATGATGGTGACCACCGACCATCGCATCCTCGAATGGAACAGGCAAGCCGAGCAGATGCTGGGGTACACTCGCGAGGAGGCTGTGGGGCGAACACCGTTCGATCTCTTCCTCGAGGAATCCTCCTTCGCTCCGGCAGAAGAGACGGTCAACGACATCATCGGTGCGGACAAGGCCGATGTGATGACCTTCAACGCCCGCCGTTCCGACGGCACCATCATCAACGTTGAATGGCGCATCACCACCATCCATGATTCCGAGGGGAACGTTGTCGCGACATTGAGCTCGGGCATCGACATCACCAACCGCCTGCGCGATGAAGCCCGCCTGCGGACGTCGGAGGAGCGGCTCAAGGGCATCGTGGAGGCGGCTCCCTTCGCCCTCGTGATCTGGGAGATCGGATCGCGCATCGTGGAATGGAACCGCAAGGCCGAACAGATGCTGGGGTGGAAGCGTGACGAGGTGCTCGGACGGAACTTCTTCGAACTCATCACTCCCGCTGATGCTCTTGCACCGATGCAGTCCTACGTGTATCGCATCGTCAATCATGGCTACGAGGGCGCGGTGATGCACCGGAACCTGACCCGATCCGGCGAGGTCATCAGCGGAGAGTGGCGCAGCACCCTGCTGCACGACGCTGACGGAAAGGCGCTCTTCGGCCTCTCGACGGGACACGACGTCACCGACCGCCTGCGCCGTGAGGATCAGCTCCGCCGGCAGATCGAGGAGCTCCAACGCTGGCACGAACTGACACTGAATCGTGAGGGCCGCATCCAGCAACTGAAGCTGGAGGTGAATGACCTGCTCCTGCGTCTGGGTGAATCCGAACGCTATGCGAGCGTCCGCCGGAAGGCGGATTCCGATCCGCCCCGGTGAAGCACGCACGTCCAACCACGGAACACATCATGGACATCCTGGACCAGGTTCTCAATGCCATACGCCGCGCTGATCGGGAGGCGGCTGTCACGCTCTTGAAATCGTGGGCCGACACCCACGGCTACGAACCCCTCCACAGCAAGGTTCTGGAACCCCTCCTCTCGCGCATCGGTCATGATTGGTGCGAGGAGCAGATGTTCAGCCTCGCCCAGGTGTACGTATCCGCGAAGGTGACGGAAGACATGCTCACCATCATCGCGCAGAAGCGCGCTCCGTCTGCCCCGACAGTCGTCACACAGGGACCGGTGATCCTGGGCAACATCGAGGATGATTTCCACCCGCTTGGACGCCGCATTGTCGCGAACTTCCTCCGGATCGATGGCTGGGAGGTGATCGACCTCGGGAACGACGTGCCACCTGCCACCTTTGTGGACACCGCCGTCGGGGCCGGCGCCCGCGTCATCGGTGTGTCGGCCATGATCATGAGCAACGCGCTGAACATCATGCGCGTTCGTGAGGAGATCGGCCGCCAGGGCATGACAGGAAGAATCCAGCTCGCGGTGGGTGGGGCCGTGTTCGTGGTGTCCCCGGGGCTGGTCGCCGATGTGGGAGGCGATGGTACGAGCTCCAGCGCCCTTGGGGCAGGCAAGCTGTTCTCGCGTCTCTGGCAGGCGGCAGTGCATCACGAGGAGGTGACCACATGACCAGCATGGAACGAGTCCTTGCCGCCGTCACCGGCCAGCCGGCCGACCGCCGCGCCTTCGTCCCCGTCCTCGGTCTCTATGGCGCCCGTCTCACAGGCTGTCCGACGGAAAGATACTTCACCGATCCGGCGGCCTTTGTCGATGGGCAGAGGGCCGTGCGTGAGGCGATTCATCCCGATCTGCTGATGGCCCCGCTGGCGTTCGCGGCGCTTGGCGCCTCCTTTGGCGGCAGGCTGCATCACCGCGCCAACGACGTCCCCCAGTTGAAAAGCCCGGCCGTCCTGTCCGCCGACGAGTGGGATCACATCACCTTCCCCGATGTCCTCCAGAATCCCCACCTCGCGTACTTCCACGACACCATCCGCCTGATGGCGGCGGAGTTCGGTCGCGACATCCCCATCGCCATGGTCATCCCGGAACCGGCCGCCTTCCCGGAACTGGTGATGGGCCTCGAGGGTTGGCTGCAGACCATCCTCTTCGACATCGACACAGCACGAGCCATCATGGAACGGCTGGCGCCATTCTACATCAGGCTCGTCAACAGCGTCTTTGAGGACGGCGCCACGATTGTCGCCATGCCCAGCGGATCGGTGTCGCCGGCCATTCTTCCGCGAGAGCTCGTGTCCGCCTTCTCCCGTCCCATCATCGAGAGCATCCTTGCAGGGATTCATGGGCCCGTGCTCATCCACAACGTTGGTGCCCGACTCCTGCCGCATCTCGATCTGCTCCTCGATCTGCCGTCCGTGGTCGGGTTCATCCTGGATCAACAGGACCCGGTCGACGAGGCACGAAGAATCGCCGGGCCCGGACCCGTGCTCGTCGGCGGCATCGACTGCACCACGCTTGGACGCATGTCGCTCGACGAGATCACTGCGCATTGCACCTCCCTGCTGCATGCTCGAAGCCACGATCCCCGTTTCATGCTCGGGACCTCCGGGCCTGATGTGGCCTGGGACACGCCTCTGGAGAACATCCTCGCCATGCGGCACTGCGTCATGAACAGTGATGGAGGAGGGTCGTGAGCGCTTCCATCGAGAATGTCACCGTCATCAGCTGCTCGGTGTTTCAATCGGAGCTGGAGGTGCTGCGTGACAGGCACTGGCCGGGCCTGCGCATGCGGTACATCAGGTCGCATCTCCATGTGCGTCCGGTAAAGCTGTCGGAATGTGTGGAAGCAATGGTCGATGAGGAGCTCGCCCTGGGGCGGCACGTCCTGCTGGTCTATGGCGATTGCTTCTGGCGCATGCTGGAGATCATGTCAAAGCACCGTGTGCAGCGGATCGACACCATCAACTGCTGCCAGCAGATGCTTGGGCGCTGCGACTACCGTGCACTGGCACACGACGGCGCCTTCTTCCTGCTGCCTGAATGGGCTTCCAACTGGCGGGAGGTGTTCACCGTCGATCTCGGTCTGGACCGGAGCACGGCCCACGAGGTGATGAGCGACATGCACACCAGGCTGGTCTTTCTCGACACCGGTGTCCGCCCGGTGCCCGTGGAGGATCTCGAGGCGTGCTCCGAGTTCTGCGGGCTGCCCTGGTCGGTGGTTCAGGTGCCACTCAACACGCTCCACGACGCCCTGCAATCCTCCCTCACCACACTGCTTTCCATCGGAGACGCGGCATGAGTTCCTTCGTCGATCGTGATGACCCCGCATCCAACGCGGTGACGCTCGACATCCTGAACGCGGTGTTGTCGCAGGCCGACCATCCTGCGGAGATGGGCATGTACCTCACGCAGGAGCTTCGATCCCTGTCCGGCGCCAGATGCGTGTACTTCATCCAATGCGATCATCATGCCGCCGGCGAACACCGTGTTGTCAGCGTCAACCCGGAACGACGGCGGGAGTGGGCGGGATCCGCGGCGATGCAACGGCTGTACAATCTGGCACATGCCCGGTCCGAACCGTTTCTCATCCGCTCCACGGATGGCAGCGATGTGGCGACGACCCTCGCCAGCGAGGGCTTTGCGCTGTCGCTCACCGTGCCCCTGCTCATCGGCGACCGACGTGAGGGGGCGATGATCCTGCTCGGCCTCCCCGATGGCCGGCACCTCGACGCCACCATCGACCTGCTGAACCGGCTCTCCCCGGCCGTCGCCCTCATCCTGCGCAATGCCATCATGTACGAGGAGCAGGATCGCATCATCCACGAACGCACCGCCGATCTTGAACGGGCCAATGCCCGACTCAAGGCGGAACTCGATGATCGGACGCGCATGGAACAGGAGCTGCGTGCCCACGAACAGGAGATCCAGCGGCTCCTCACCTCCTCGGAACAATCGCGCCTGGCTCTTCTGGGAATCCTTGAGGATCAACGGCTCACCGAGGACCAGCTCCGGACAAGCGAAAGCCGCTACCGCCTGGTGGCGGAAAACACCAGCGACGTCGTCTGGACCCTGAACGCCGACACAATGAAGTTCACCTACGTCAGCCCCTCCGTCCACCTCCTCCGCGGCTGGACCGCCCAGGAGGTGCTGGAGCAGCGTGCCGATGAGGTGATGACCCCTGAATCGTTCGCTGTTGTTCAGGAAAGCCTCGGGCAGGCAATACAGGAGTTCTTTCGCAATGGCGGACAGGATGTCTACGGAATCTACCTGGTGGAGCAGACCCGTCGGGACGGCTCCACGGTGTGGACCGAGGTGTCATCCACCCTGCGTCGATCGGAGCAGGGACACATCGAGGTGATCGGCATCACGCGCGACATCACCGAACGCAGGCGGGCACAGGAGGAGCTGCGGGAACGCGAGGAGCGTCTGCGACTCGTCGTGTCCAACCTTCCCATGATCCTCTTCTCTGTCGACTCCGCAGGCAGCTTCACCTTTGCCCAGGGCATGGGGCTCGACTCGGTGGGGATGAAACCTGCGGACTTCATCGGGCACACATTCGCCGACCTCTTCGGCGCCATCCCCAGCGCCATGGAACATGTGCGCGAAGCCATGCAGGGCCTTCAAAGCTACGACCAGCACTTCATCTTTGACACATGGTTCGAGGTCTGGTACCAGCCCTCGAGGACGGAGACCGGCGACATCACAGGCACCATCGGCATCATGGTGGACATCTCCGAGCGCAAGCAGCAGCAGGAGGAACTGCGCATCAAGAACGAGCGGCTTCGCATCATGGTGTCCAACCTCCCGATGATGCTCTTCAACCTCAATCGCGGGGGGCAATTCACACTCATCGAGGGGCGGGCGCTGAACTTCAGCCCGGATCGCGTGAACGAACTCATCGGGAAATCCGCCTTCGATTTCTTCCGTGATCACCCCACCATGCCTGGGTACATCCGGCGCGCCCTGCAGGGGGAGTTCCTCCACGTCGAAACCACCATCCTCGGGCTCTGGCATGAGCTCTGGTGCGTCCCCGCACTCGACACCGATGGAACGATCAGTGGCACCATCGGCATCGTGATGGACATCTCCGAGCGCCGTGCCGCGGAGCAGGAGCTGGAACGTTACCGCTCCAACCTCGAGAGCATCATCGTGGAGCGGACGGCCGAACTCGCCGTGGCCAAGGAGGCGGCGGAGGACGCGAACCGTGCCAAGAGCATGTTCCTCGCGAGCATGTCGCACGAGATTCGCACACCGATGAACTCCATCATCGGATTCTCCGAACTCCTTTCCGCATCCATCAACGACCCGCGGCAGCGGTCACAGATCGAATCCATCCGCTCCAGCAGCAAGACTCTTCTTGCCATCATCAACGACATCCTCGACCTCTCCAAGATCGAGGCTGGCAAGATGATCATTCAAAACGAACACGTCGACGTCCCTCGTGTGGTGCGTGATCTTGAGACAATGTTCACGCTGCGGACAAGGGAGAAGGGTGTCGACTTCCACGTCACCATCGGCGAAGCGATCCCCCCCGCCATCGTGATCGACGAAGTCCGCCTCCGCCAGATCCTGTTCAACCTCCTCGGCAACGCGGTGAAGTTCACCGAGGCTGGCACGGTGCATCTGTCTGTGGCCGTCGAATCCAGGGATGGCATCGAGCTGGATCTCCTGCTGGTGATCGAGGATACGGGCATCGGAATTCCACCGGATCAACAGGAGAAGATCTTCGAGGCGTTCAACCAGCAGGAAGGGCAGCGGGCGATGGTCTACGGCGGCACGGGCCTTGGGTTGACCATCACGAAGCGCCTCGTGGAGATGATGAACGGGCGTATCGACGTCTGGAGCGAGCCCGGACGCGGAAGCCGCTTCACCATACGCTTCAGCAACATCCAGTTTTCGGAGGCTCAGATCATCATCGACGAGGAGGATTCCTTCGATCCCGAAGAGGTCATTTTCGCGGAAGCCTGCGTCCTCATCGTGGACGACGACGCTCCGACACGGCGGCTCCTCATCGATCTGCTCGGGCACTCACCACTCACCATCATCCAGGCGGCCGATGGGATTGAGGCCGTCGACATGGCCGTCAAACACCATCCCGAGCTCATCATTATGGATCTGCGCATGCCGCGGATGAACGGCATCACCGCCACGAACATCATCAGAAGCCAGGAGGCGACACGCGCCATCCCCATCATCGCCTGTTCGGCATCCGCCCCCATGGTCATGGATGAAAAGAATGCGGGGATCATCTTCGATGAGTTTCTCACCAAACCCGTGAATGTCCGCGAGCTCATCGAGCGCATGAAGAAATACCTGCCCCATCGCACCGGTGAGGATCGGCTTCAACCGCCACCAGTCTCTCCCACAGTCCCCCGCGTCCCCCGCACCCGGGAGGAGATGGAGCACCTTCAGGACTTCATCAACATCCTGGGACAGCAGTTCATGCCGCAATTCCAGGAGGCGGCACGGAGGCAGGTCGTCGACCAGATCGAGGCGCTGGCCCGCGATGTCATCGCCCTGGCCGAGAGGGAGCACTGCGACGAGCTCGTCACCTATGCCCACGGGGTCATGAGCATGGCGGAGAACTTTGAAATCGACAGATTGATGATGGCCGTACAGGCATTCCCCGATGTGATCTCCCATCTCAAATCGTATCTGGAGAATTGACTCATGGAGTTCTTCGACACCCCCCCCAAGGTTCTTGCGGTCGATGACAACCCCAGGAACATCCAGGTGATCGGCAGCATCCTCCGCGGTGCCGACTATCGGATCGGTTTTGCCATCAATGGCAGGCAGGCACTCGACCTGCTGCAGGAGGCCGGCGACTACGATCTGGTGCTCCTCGATGTCAACATGCCGGTGATGAACGGCTTCGAGGCGTGCGCATGCATGCGCGAGGACGCCCACCTCAGGGACATCCCGGTGATCTTCCTCACGGCGCTCACCGACACCGACGACATCGTCCGGGGCTTCGAGGCCGGCGCGCAGGACTATGTCACCAAGCCGGTCAACGCACGGGAGCTTCTCTCACGCGTCAAGACCCAGATCGAGCTGAAGAAGAGCCGGGACATCCTCAGGAACATGAACGCGATCCTCGAGGAACAGGTGCAGGCACGGACGGCGGCGCTGGCGCAGGCGAACCATCAGCTGTCCCAGGCCAACGCCGAGCTGCAACACCTCGACGACGCCAAGGTCGAATTCCTCCGCATCATCAGCCACGAAATCAACACGCCCCTGAACGGCATCATCGGTTTCACCAGCCTCCTGAAGGAGGAACTGGAAACATCGGAATTCGGTGACATGCTGGAACAACTCGAGCTTTCCGCCCACCGACTCGAACGCTTCGCCCATGTGAGCCTGCACATCGCTGAGCTGCGCACGGGCAGCGTCCGGATTGCACAGACCCATGTCCCGTTGGACACCCTGCTGGAAACCACCTTCGCGCAGCTTTCCGATGCCATCACCACGGCCGACGTGAGGCTCCGTCTCGAGCGGAACGCCGCCATCACCCTTGTCGGGAGCTCCGACCTTCTCACGATCTGCCTCGTCAACATCCTCGACAATGCCGTCCGCTTCTCCCCCTCCGGCGGGGAGATTCTGATACGCGCCACCGTCGACGACGGCATGGCCCGGATTGCGATCACCGATCAGGGCCCGGGCTTCACCGACGAGGCATTGCGCAAACTGTTCAGGCTCTTCGCTCCGGGCGAGAGGCACATCGACAAGAACCCCGGGCTGAACCTCGCCCTCTCAAAACTCATCATCGATGCCCATGGTGGCAGCATCGAAGTGATGAACACCCCCGAACGGGGCGCCACCGTCACACTCGTGTTCCCGATGCAACTCTGAGCCGCGACGTCACACTCCACCCCGCCTTTCCGTGCTGCCATGGCAGGAACCGCACAGCGTGTGCCCGCGTTGTTCCCTGTCGGAACATCCCACCCCTTCGCCAACCATATGGAGACCGCAATGAAACGTCACGTCACCCTCTGCCTCGCACTGATGCTCCTCGCCTTCACCGCACGCGCACAGGATGCGGCCAGTCCCGCCGATGCTCCCAAGGCACCGGAATGGGGATGGAAGCACCGCGTTGTCAGCGGCCTCACATTGACACAGGTGGCCTTCCAGGATTGGACGCAGGGAGGTGAAAACGCCCTTGCCTATTCCATCTCACTCGAAGGCTCCTCCACCCTTGATCAGGAAACGTACAACTGGGCCAACAACTACAAGCTCGCCTTCGGACAGACCCGCCTCGGCGATCAGGGAGTCAGGAAAACGGATGACAAGATCGACTTCGAATCCGTCCTGGCCTACAAGCTGGGAGTCTACATCAACCCCTACGTGTCGGCGACGCTGAAAACGCAGTTCGCTCCGGGCTTCAAATACGATGACAAGGGCGGAAAAACCCAGGTGTCGACCTTCTTTGATCCCGCCTATCTCACGCAGGCCATCGGTGTCGGCTATCAGCCCCTCCCCGAGTTGAAGACCCGCCTCGGCGCCGCGCTTCGCGAGGTCTTCACCAGGACCTACAACGGCTATGCCGACGATCCCGCCACAACGGCGGTGGAGAAGACCCGCGTCGAGGGTGGTCTCGAGTCGGTGACAGAGGCGGAATGGCAGTTGGATCAGAACCTGCTGTTCACCTCCAAACTCGAACTCTTCGCCCCCTTCAAGGCACTCGACGTGATCGTGGTCCGCAGTGACTCGAAGATCGCTGCCAAGGTCAGCAAATACGTGAGTGTCATCCTCAACGTGCAGTTCATCAACGACGCAAATGTGTCACCGCGCACACAGATCAAGGAGATCCTCGGCCTCGGTCTGAGCTATCAGCTCCTGTGACAATGCGTCCCGTCGACGCGCCTGTGCCATCACCGCACCGCTCCAGCCACTCCGATCCCATGGCGCATCCCTCCGGCCCGCTCACCTTCCTCTGCTCGTCGACAAGCTGGGGCGGCTTGGAGCACGGCGTCGTCCGGCTTCTCCGCTGGCTCGGAGACCGGGCGTGGCCGGTCACCCTCCTGGCAGTCGAGCACTCGCCTCTCGCTGCGGCGGCCCGGGACGCGGAGCTGCCCATGCTGCCCATCCGCCGCCACTGGCGCCATGGCGATCTCCCGAATGCCCTCCGCCTCGCCCGCCTGCTTCGCCGCATCGACGCACCCGCTCTGCTGACCTTCGACGCGCGGGATCTCGGCATCGCCTCCGATGTCTCCATGCTCACCAGACGCCACATTCGCATCATCCATTACCAGAACATGCAGGTGGGTGTCAGCAAGCGCGGTCTTCTCCACTGGCTGCAGCAACGCCGCATCGATGCATGGATCGCCCCCCTCGACTGGCTGGCAGAGCAGGCCCTTCAACGCACGCGCCTGCGGCCCGACCAGATCGTCGTCATCCCCCATGGCATCGAGGTGGCGGCGTTCCGTTCGAACGGATGGGCACGGGATGGCGCACGACAGCGGCTCGAGCTTCCTCAGGATGCCTTCATCGCGGGGCTCACCGGCCGCATCGATGCCGGCAAGGGGCACCACCTGCTCATCGAGGCCATCCATCGCCTCCATGAACGGGGGATCCATGCCCATGCCCTTTTCGTCGGCGATCCGACCATGGGCGAAGGGGAACCCTACCTCATCCGACTGCATGCGATGTGCGATTCCCTCCACCTCCAGGATCAGGTGCATTTCCGACCCTTCATGAAGGACATTGCCATTGCCTATCGCGCAATGGATGCCTTCGTGCTCGGAACATTGAGCGAAACCTTCGGCATGGTCACCGTGGAGGCCATGTTGAGCGGCATCCCCGTGATCGGAAGTGATGCGGGTGGAACTCCCGACATCCTCGGTCATGGACGCCTCGGGCTGCTGTATCCCCCCGGTGATGTTCATGCCCTCACTCAGGCGCTTTCATCCCTGATCATCGATCCCGACACCGCCTCTGCCCGCGCCGCCATGGCGCAGGAACACGCCGTGGCCACATGGTCCCACACGGCGGAATGCAACCGCGTGGAAGCTCTGCTGGGGCGCCTGGGGGTGATAAAAAAACACCAGACGTGACAACGACTCGCATACCGCTGCCACGACTGGTTTGTCCCTGGGTTTCATATGTCCGATGCTCCTGCATCGGTATCCGATCAGTCGACAGCATCGCTCCTGGGCGAGGCTGTCACCCGATCAGTTGTACATCGCTGTCACGTCGAACCTCCCGCTGTATGTGCCCGTTGCCTGATTGGCACCCACATGCAGCGTCGCTCCAACAGAGAATTCCTGTGTGCCATTGGTGAAGACATGGTTCGTGACCGATGAGATGAAGTTGTCCACCACCATCGTTTCAGATCCACCCTCGCGTGTCAGAACGATGGACGAGGGAAGTGTCACCGTGTAGGAGTAGCCATTCTCACCCGCTGCCTGGAAGGACGCAGCACGGGCGTTTCCATTCTGCCCCAGTGCCACCCCACCCGTCGACGTGCGCGATCCGGCGACATCGATGATCACCTCTCCCGGCGTGTTGCTTCTCACCACCTGCCCAAAGGAGAGGTTCTCCAGATTGACAAGCGCCAGGCCTGAAACGATACGCGCCTCGGAGCTCGCAGACGCCAGTGCACCACTTTGTGCAAGGAGGCTGGAAGAAAGGAGAATCATGAGCGCACTTCCGACAAGTATGACAGGCTTCTTCATGAACGATGCTCCGGTGGGCGGAAACGACGGTTTGGTGATCGACCTTGTATTTCCAAAGTCGCGCTTAAGGAGCAATGTTCGTGCCAGATCGAAATTCGACTGAATCCCCGTGAAGGTTGAATGACGATGTTCCGGAACGCTACATCCCGGCGTTCAGAAGTACGAAAACCGTATACAAAACGACGCTTCGCAGGTGGAACACCCCGGTTCTGTGATCCTGCAACGCAGGTGAAATTCAGAATCCGAGTTTCGTCGTGGTCTTGAAATGGAGCTTTGCAAATCGTCCCAACGCATCGCGTCCGTGTGTCGACACAATGTGGCGGATCGCCACGGCAATGGCTCGCTCGTCGGATGCCCCACGGGGGAGCTGACAGCCGGCCTCGCGTTCGAGCTGCTGCATGCGGCGCAGAAAAGCCTCGCGCGCGATGATGGATGCCGCTGCGACAGCCACATCCCTCTCCGCCTTTGTCTGCTGCACCACGGTGATCCGCCGGCCATGCTTCATGAGTGCGTTCTCGATGACGTGCTCCCTGCCGAACTGATCGCATATGGCGTGCGTCACCCCCTGGTGCTGCTCCAGCAGGTTCTCCAACGCCCGTGCATGCTGCCATGCCAGGAGGTTCTGCGAATTGCCGCGGAATCCAGGCTGATCGAGCAACGCGTTGTACTTCTCCGGCATGGCGGTCACCACCTCGATCATCCCGTCGCAAAGCACATGGATGTGGGCGGCGGAATTCCGGATCATCGTATCCGTCATCGTTTTGCTGTCACGCACCACGGCGGACTTCAACTGCGCCCGCACCTCGGGCGTCACCAGCACCGCAGCCGTGATCAGCGGACCGAAGTAGTCCCCCTTGCCCGATTCATCCACGCCGATCCACGATTCCACATGGGCCGGAAGGATGGCCGCTGCCGCTGCGGGGGCGCTGCCGTTGCAGGCCAGAACCTCGGTGTTGAACGCCTCGTCCCGCCCCTGCACTTTCGGATTCAGCCTGCCCTTCGCATTGAAATACACCAGCGCCTTCGCCTTCTGTGGGCCCCGCGACACTCCGCACTCCACATTCCATTCCCGCGACACGACAGCGTCGCAGGTCATCCCGGCGCCGGCGCAGGCCTGCCGCCAGGCATCAAGCATGCGACGTGCCTCGCTGTCATTGGCTCTCATCGCGTCACACCTTTCGCGCGCGGAGCTTCTCCACCTCGGCATCGACCAGGGAGCGGAGCAGATCCTCGCCCGCCTTGCGGTTCGAGTATACGAGACGGTGATGGAGACCCCAGTAGGCCACCAGTTTGAAGTCATCCTCAGTGGCGAACTCCCGTCCGTTGAGCATGGCATGTGCACGGATCAGTTTCACCAGGTAGATCCCGGCCCGTGTGGACGCACCCACGGCGATCTCCTTCTTGCTTTCCCGTGTGTGGTGGATGAGGTTCGTCACCGCATGGATGATGGTGTCGTCGCAGTGCACCATCCGGGCCAGCGCCTGCAATGCCACAATCTCCGCAGCGTCGATCACAGGCTTCACCTGCCCGTCGAGGTCGAGAATCCGATCCATGTCTTTCAGGATCTCCAGATCCGTTTCGTAGTCCACATAGCCAAGGGGGATCTTGAAATAGAAACGGTCGAGCTGCGCCCAAGGCAGGGGATACGTCCCCTCGGAGTCGATGGGGTTCTGCGTGGCGATGATGAAGAACAGGTTTTCGAGCTTGTACGTGGTGTCGTCCACGGTCACCTGCTTCTCCGCCATGCACTCCAGCAGGGCGGACTGCACCTTGGGCGAGGCGCGGTTGATCTCGTCGGCAAGGATGAAGTTGCTGAACACCGGCCCGCGACGAAAGACGAAACGGTTCGCCGATGAATCGAAGAAGTTGAATCCCACAATGTCCATCGGCAGCAGATCGGGCGTGAACTGGATGCGTTTGAACGTGATCGACGTCGCACCGCCGATCGACATGCTGAGGGTCTTGGCGAGCGTGGTCTTGCCGCTGCCCGGGTAGTCCTCGATCAGCACATGCCCTCCGGCGAACAGCGCGGTGAGAATGAGATCGATGTTCTCCCGCTGGCCACGGATGATGATGTTGACGTTGTCACGCAGGCGGTCGATCTTCGGCGCCGCCGCGGCCAGCATCTGTTTCAAATCCTGTGCGCTGATGTCCTGCATGCTGTCTCCTGCTGTTTGAATTGATCGGAAGGTCGTGTGGATGTCATGACTGCACACGGGGCTCACCCTCGAGGTGATGCGGTGTGAGTCGGAACACGGCGTAGGCCAGGCGCAGTGCCACGTCCTGCGGTGTGAGCGTCACGGTGCTGCCCGCCTGCGTCTCCTCCGTTGCGATGACCCCCGTGGCGAACACGCCGCCGTTCATCGTTACGGTGTACTGAAAGGCCGGTCGCCCGTTCTCGGAGGTGACACGGAGGGAGAAGGCGGGCTCGTCGGCAGTGCCCGCCTCGGTGAAGTCGAAACCGAAATCGCGGAACACGGAGATCGCCTCGTCGGCGTAGTCCCGCTGTTCGTTCGTCAGGCCGGTCATGGTGACGGAGGAGGCCTCGAAACGCAGCGGCAGCCGGTGCCCCCAGAGGAGGATGGCCTGCGGGTAGATGCGATACAGGGTGAGGATGTGGTCGCGGACATCGCCCCGCCCCAACTCGCTCCGCACCGCGATTTGAAGATCCTCCGACATGGCCATCAGAAGCTTCTCATAGGTTGTGTCTGCCACCGTTGTGATGGGCGGCCCGGCGTCGAGCACGCGCAGGGCGCCCTCGTCGTCCCCCGCCTGATGCAGGAAGCCGGCCTCGAACACCCGGTAGAACTTCCCCGCCCGCTCACGTGGATCGGCCGCCCGCGCCCTTTGCAGGCGGTCCAGATGCCACGCCGGATCCAGATGCTTCACGATGCTCCAAGTCTGGAAATAGTCCATCACGTTCTCGGAGTAGTACACCTTGAGGTATTCCTGCCGATCCTCGATCTCCAGGTAGTTGTTGATGGCCCAGTGCCGATACACGAAGGCCATGAACCCGTAGTAGAGCTTCATGACAAACGTCTTCACCGCCCCCCAGATGCGGGCAAAGAACCCCGTCTCGAGATTGGGCTCGAAACGCAGCCGCTCCACCTGGGCCTGGCAGATGACGCTCATCTGGATCAGCGCCATCATGTCGTAATGCGTCCGGTTGAAAGAGATGTTGGCAAACACCTCTGGGTACTCATGCGCGGTCCGGAGATTGCGGAGCGCCTCGTCGAGGTGCCCGTTCCAGTAATTGATCGTCCCCATCCAGATGCGCGACCATCCCCGATCCACCTGGTACTTCTTCGGGTAGTTGTCCAGGTAGATGTACGCCTCCTCCGGCACCCCCTTGTAAATGAGCATGTTCTTGTAGGACTCGATCGCGGTGGGGTCCTCCACCACAGGGAGGGGACGCCCGTCGGGCTTGCCTGTGAGCTCGAACTGCCGCTCCGCAGAACGATAGTTGAGCGCTGTCAGATACGTGTAGATGCCGTTGTTGCGGATCTGCATGTCGAAGGGGATGCGCTCGAAATACGTGATGGATGAATCCACCTCCCAGATCACCGAGTAGCACAGGGAGATCACGTTGTCTGCCGTGCTTTCATACCAGGTGAGCAGCCCGTCGTCCAGCCACCAGCGCAGGTTGGTATATTTCAACGCCCTGTAGGCGGCGATGCGCTGCTTCTGTTGAAACGACAGCCGCAATGCCGTCTGCACGTTCTCCGACAATGAAGCCTTCAGGAAGGGAAACTCGTCCCCCTGAGAAAAGTACCGGTACTTGTAAAACATCCATGCCATCTTGTGCTGGCTGAAGAAATCGTAGGCAAAGTCCTTCTTCCACAACCCATCGATAAGCAGCCATGCCTCGCGTGCCTCGTTGAGCTCCATGTGTTCTTCGCAGAGTTGATAGTGGAGCTGGAGATATTCATGGGTCAGGTAGTAGGACAGGATCTGCTGATCCACCGACACACCCGACAGATACTGCGTGGATGTCAATGCATCCATGTTGCCGCGATGCGGAGCCCATTTTGCAACAGGCCACAGCTCCAGCGCCAGCTTCAGCTCGTCCCTGGCCTGGGCGTGACCACGGCGATCCGTGGCAACGTTGGCCTGATAGAACCCCTTGAGAAGATGCCCGAGAAAAAAACGGTCGTCCTTCTCCACCAGCGTCGCTCCGAGCGTGTACAGATCCTCGTCCTTCCACGACATCCGCTCCAGCACGGCGATGAACAGACCGGCCACAACGCTGTCACGGACACGCTCCAGTGGCTTCTTCGCGAGCATGTCCTTCACATCCACCACGGCCACCTGGGCCGTCTTCGCCGACCATTGCGCCTCCACATGATGCGGCAGCGTGATCGTCACCACGGCCGCGAGCATCAGCCCCATCGCTCCACCGATGATGCACCGCCGTATCATAGCGTCTGCCTCCTGTTGACATGGCGGATGAACTGCCAGAGGTTGATGTGGGACGCGAGCCATTTCACCACACCACGCCTCGTGCGGACAAAACGCCTCGCGTCCGCGATCATCCGCCGGCACATCGGCTGCATCATTGTCTCCACATCGTGCAGGTAGCGGTACCGCAACCACGGGGCGATGAAGGGACGGATGTCGAGTCCCTCGTCTGCAAGACGTGCCGCATATTCACTGTCGGTTTCCATCACCGTGGGCCAGCCGCTCAGGTGCAGACGCAGGAAAAGCCATTCCCGTGTGTATTCCAGACGCCGGCCCTCATGCTTCACACGCATGGCACGACGCTCCAGCCAGGCAAGCCGCATCCATGGCGCAGCCAGCAGCAGGAACAGCACCACCACCCCGCCGACGAAGTACAGCCAGGGCGCCATCCACCAAGGGCGCCCCGCCTGGCGCGGACCAGCGTCCTCCTTCGTGTTGTGGGCATCCCGTTCGATGCGGGAGATGCGGACGAAGGTGAACCGATCCAGATCGCAGTATCGCGCCGCGGGGTTCATCGCCACGCGCCCCACGATCAGGACGCTGTCGCCTGGCTGCAATCCGCGCAGCGTCGCATCCACTGCCTGCCGCTGGGACATCGTCTCCTCCGGGGTCTTTGCCCTGTACGCAGTGTCGTACTCCAGAAGGATCGGGCTGTCGGAGGGGAACTGACACACGACGGAGTCCCGCTCCTCATCCTTCCACCGGAATTGTCGCTTCACAACACGGCAGGGCTCGGAGGCGTCACGCACCACGGCCACCAGGTGATATTGTGGCTCAAGCGGCATCGGGGGAGGCGGAGGCGTCGGGTCGGGAGGCGGCATGCCCTGCGTGTTCCCGCTGCTGCCCGGTGTCATGTCCAGATCCACCCAGCCAAGCGCTTCACCCAGGTACACCTCCACCCAGGCGTGCCCCTGGTACGTGTAGATGTAGTACCATCCGGGGTTCTTCTCGCTTCCCTGGTCGGGGGCGAAGCCGATCGCGACACGCGACGGAATGCCTGCGACCCGCAGAAACATCGCCGCCGCCGTCGCATAGTAGGTGCAATACCCTCGGTGCGAGGACAACAGGAAATGATGGAGCCGCGATTCGCCGGGCTGCGAAGGTTTCCCCGGCTTCAGATCGTAGACGAACAGCGACCGCCCGTCGGGCCCGCCCTGCCGGAAGAACCGGACGACAGCGGCCAGCTTTTCCGACACCGTCGAGCAGCCCCGCAGCTTCTCGCGGAAGAGATCCACAATGTCCCGCTCCAGACCCGTGATGTTCAGATACGGTTGGGTGAACGACTGTGGCGTCCGCCTCAGCGCCTCGTAACGATCGATGGCGCCAAGGAGAAGCTGATCGTATTGCTGACCACCCACACCCAGCGGATAGACGTTGAGCACGGAGATCCTCGAAAACAACCGGTAGATGCCCAGCAGCGGGTACGTCCGGTCCGCAACCGCGATGCTGTCCTGGTTCATGTAGCTCACGAAACGATACGTGAGGTTGTGCCCGAAGGTCTGATCCATGTCGAGCTTCACGTTGTAGATTGTGGAGCGCCCGTCGGCACGGAAGTCGTATGGTGGAATCATGGTGGCACCGTCCAGCCCGATGACCAGGTGCGTGGGCTCGTCAAGCGTCCCCTTCAGCGGCACACGCTCCACATGGAAACGCGGGTCCTCCATCTCGTCGCTGCGGGTGTTGAACTCGCTCTTGACGGGATCGTAATTGTACAGTGAATGGAACTTCAGGTAGTACCCGATGTGATGGCCGGCGATGGGATCGATGTTCGCGACCAGAACGAGCTCCTTCGAATCGAGGGGCACCTTCAGCTCGTCGTCCATCGTCGCACGATCCTCCACCGTGTATCGGTCGTTCTTCTTCGACAGCATGCTGTAGCTCGTCGCCGACCCGGTCCTGGGAATGCCGATACCGGAGAGGTGGCCGATGAACAGCGCGAGGAGCAGCGCGGCGAGCACGAAAAGGAAGCGGAGAAGCACCTTCCTGCGGTCACTCCCCGCCATGCGCTTGTCTGCCAGATACCGGAACACCAGCACATACAGGGAGTACAGGAGCAGGGGGAACGTGAGAAGAAAGATCCTGGTGATGGGTTCCTCCAGTCGCGTCAACACCACGGCGATCCACAGGGCGTTGATGAGCAACACTTCCACCCAGTAATACAGACGCAGTCGTAGGAACAGGGTGTTGTTCACGGCGGAGAACCACAGCAGAATCGTGAGAAACAGCCCGACGACGTTCGCACTGTACATGCCGGCTTCGCCGTGTGGGGCCAGCATGCGCAGAGCGATGGACATCACCACACCGGCGACGAGCGTCGATGCGGCGATCACCCACATCCGCCACCGCTTCCGCACCAGGAGGGAATGCCCTGTGGTGAACACGGCATAGGCGGCACAGAACACCCAGATGTTGTTGTGCACCGTGCTGATGGCATCGCTCATGTGATACATCAGCCAGCACATCACCGCGACATGCGGGATGATCCTGCCGGCGAGATGCGCAAGAAACGTGCTCCGCTCCTCGCTGAACGCCGGGTCCTGCCGTTCAATGATCGCCATGTATCACCCCCTCCCGGAAGTGCGTGCGCAGCCCCGCCGCAAGACCATCAAGCCTGCGGAACAGCCTTCCCGCTTCGGCCCGCATCAGCATGGAACGCAGTTGTGGCGTTCCCCCCGTGTGCAACGGATGAAATCGGCCATCCATCGACGAAAGCAGCGTGCGGTACTGCGTGCCCAGAAGGAACCGCCCGGAGTACATCGGGAGAAGATCGGCGGGCAGCTCCTCCACACGGATGCCCGGATGCACGACAAGGATCCGTTCGCGGGATCGTGCCCTGGCGGCAAGATACCGCTCGATGGAATACGCCGGCGGGATGCTCACATGCCAGTACGTCGAGACAAGGTGCCGCTTCAGATTCTCCTCACGTGTCAGATTGGGGTCATCCTCATATCGCGTCACATCGTCACAATCCGTGAACAGATGCAGCGTCAGGGCGCGTTGACGCATGAACACATCAAACAGGCTCGCAATGTCGGTGATGTACTGGTCATAGAGCACATGCATGAGCGATGTGTCCGCGGAATACCACGCGTGATGAAACAGGATGTGCACATCCACATCCGCATCAATCACCGAATCGCGATCGGGGATGCGTACCAGCAGCTCTCGTGACTTGGCGTACACCTTCCACATGAGCCGTCGCGAATCATCCGTCGGTTCATAGCGCTTGCTGTCGAAGAAATCCTCCGCCACCTTGAACTTCTGCTCCGATGCCGCGGGAACATTCGTCTTCTTCACATACCACGGTGCCGTGCCATCCACCGGAGTCTTCGGCAGGCTGTAGAGATGAAAATTCAACTCACGATCCGTGGGATGATACTCCTTTTCCACGATCGGCAGGGAGAAGAACCCGAACGGATCCTCGAACTTGATGACGGAGTACCGCGTGCGGAAGCGCCCGAGATGGCGGAACATCAGAGAGAAACTGCCGATGGCTCCGCGATCCGTGGAGTTGAACAACTGCCCCTTCCTGCGCTGGTTCTGCAGAAGGTAATACCAGTCCGTCGTGTCGTAGTTGAAGAACACCAGGCGGAATTTCATCATTCCGAAAATGAGCCGCATCTTTTTCTGCACAATGGCATCGATCACAAACGGCTCACCGGCGACGCAGGACTCACTCGGAAACTTGAACAGGATCTGATTGCGGCGGCGACGGATGACGTAGTAGCCGACAAGAAAATACAGGTAGGGAACGATGATGGCGGCGATGTAGAACGCCAGGATCACCCCGAGCACCAGGGCCAGTGTGTTGAAAAAGGTCAGCCGATCGAAGAAGGATGAGACGCTCTCCCCGCTGCCTGCGAGCACCGCGATGGAGACCACCATCAATGCCAGGACAACCAGTCCGTTCAACCGGATGATGGTCACGATGTCGATCCAGAAGCGGGCCTTCCTGCGAAACAGGGAAAACCACGCAGCAAGCGTTGCCGGGGCGAGCGATTGAATCATGGTCGATAAACGATCAGGGATTTCATGATCCGCAATGATACAAATATTCCCGCTCAATCCCGTCCACGAAACACCATACCCCACAAATGATTGATGATGCGTCCCTGGTCCTCATTCCCAATTCCATGACCCTGTGTAGGTCGGCACCCTGCTGCGCTTCAACTCCCGCTGCAATGCCTCCCGCTTTGCGGTGTTCTGCATCGCGGTGCGAAGCGCACCGTGCGTTGCAGGCCGCGGCACCCCGCTGACCCTGCGCATGCCTGTGGCCCAGAGTCCGCAATACACCTGCTCAAGGTGCTTCTCATCCACTCCGTTCCCAAGGTAGAAATACACGCCGCCAAACCCCAGGCGCCCGGCACGAAGGATCTGATCCAATGTCCACGACGGCTCACAGTCCGGTACCACATGCGTTCCACCATCCATCCGGGGATAGGTGCAGCTCGGGGACAACCACATGATCACCTGCCGCATGGGAAATGCATGCGCCTTCGCCCATCGGACCACGGCGTCGAGGTTGGTGAGGTATCCATTCTTCCCCCTGTCCAGATAGGAACCGCTGAAAAAGATGAAGAGGTTCTTCACACGGCTCGTGGTCAACCGACCCGTCCTGGGATGGCGATGCTCATCGTCGTAGCGCTTCACTGCGGCATACATGGAGTCGAATTGCGGAATGCCGTTCAGCGAGTAGGCGGTCACGGCCATCGCCTTGTGATGCTTCTCGCACAGCGTCAGCAACGAGTCGAAGCACATCCGATGGCGTCCCGGGTCGAAGGGCGTGAAGGGTAGCGGAATGCCGGGGTCATAGGTCCACGTCCAGGCGATCTCGTCGAGATAAAGACCGTCGCAGTAGCGGGACACGACCGGATCCTCGAGCATGCGTGCCACTTCGTAGGGCCGCGTGAACTCGAAGCCACCAAGAAACCGCTGCCGGTACGCCCTGGAAAACTCCAGCTTCTCCCGGATGCCGGGGAGATCCCTGTCGGTGATCAGCACACCATTCGCTCCCGTGGATCGCCACGCGTCGATCATCGGCCTGTACGTCTTTTCACGGGCATCCCAGCGGTAACTCCTTGTGGGTGACAACCAGAATCCCACAAAACGGAAGGGGCCCGGGACACGCTGTGACGCCTTCTCCCTGGCCAATTGCGCCAGCCCTGCCTGCGGCAGAAGCGGGGTGATGACCATCAGGAGAACAAGGATGGAAACGATGCGGGGGGGGCGCGGCCGGGGGATCATCGCGGGAACCTCTCATGGTGTGTGACATGCCGATGGGCGGGAGCTTTCAAACCATCGGCAAATTCCGTATGTTGTGTCGGACTTGAAGGCCAAGTCCTTCGCAATGTTACGATACCCAACCCCGCCAGGTCCGGAAGGAAGCAACGGCCGGTATATGAGCATGTGACGGAGGGTAGCTTGGCCTTTTCTATTGCCTTCCAGCGGAACATCAGCGAACGAGAAGCACCCGATGGATCGTGGTGCGATCATCGGCGGACAGGCGCACGAAGTACCACCCCGCCGGCAGCGTCCCGGCATCGAAGTATCGGCGGTGGGACCCCTTCTCCGCCCGTCCCATGCCGAGCGTCACGACGCACCGGCCAAGGATGTCCTGGATGTCGAGCTGATAGGTGGAAGGTTCGGTGAATGAGAACTCGATCCACGTTCCCGGTGTGAAGGGGTTGGGATGGACATCCCCGATCTGGGAGATCGGAGCAACACTGTGGGAAGACGGCGCCAGTGCCCGCTCACACGTCCCGCTCACGGTGATCAGGCCGTTGCTCGACGATGCGATGGTGCATGCTGTGCCGGCTTCCGGCGGTGACACCTCAATCTCCGACTTCCCGGATTTCTCGACGTTGCGCGCACGAAACACGGCGGTCAGCAGCAGACCGGGAACGGTGATGGGGGTGACACCGGACAACGTTATCGCGGCTCCGGTCGCATCGCGCGCCATCGCGACAAGAAAGCCCCGGGTCAATGCGGTGGTGAGCAGAGAATCCAGTGTGACAAGCGTCGTATCATACCCTAGGTGAAACGCGTAGTGTGCCGACGGCCTCGCCGCGGAGACGCGCGTCAGAAGGATGGGAACGTGGATGCTGTCCGCGGCTTCAACGATGTGGTCGCGCTGCATCGCGAGATGCACATACGAAAACGTGGTGGTATCCCGTGGCAGTGTGTAGGACGCCGTGGCGCGCGCTTCGCGCCCACCGGAGTTCACCACGATCTCCACCACGTGACGGGATCCATCAAGACAGTCCAGCCGCGATGCATAGCGCAGCTCACAGACACCGGTCGGCAGAAACTGCTGGCTGATGTTGGCATAGATCTGATCGAGATCCGAGGAGGATGGGGCGGTATAGAATTTCCCTTTGGTCATGGTCGCCATCTGAGTCAGTTCCGCCGTTTCAATGTTGAATCCGAGCCCAATGGCATAGACAATGACGTTTTTTGCGACAACGCTGTTCAGCGCCTGCACAAAGCTCCGTGTCGAGCGGTTGTCCGTGCCATCGGTGAGCACAATCATGATGCGCTTCTTGGAACGTGTGGCAAGCATGTCCGCTCCATGATACACCGCGTCCCACAGGGCGGTGTTCCCATACGGTGTCAGGGCCTCAATCTTCGTGTTCATCAGGATCTTGTCGGATGTCCAGCTCTGATCCTCGGTCCAGGTTTCGCTGAAACTCACCAGGGCGAACTCGTCCGTGCTCTGCATGCGGGTGACGAAATTCTTCGCTGCCGTCTTCGCATCCTTCAGCGAGTTGGGATAGGGCCATTGTCCCATGCTGGAGCTGCGATCGATCACGAGCAGCACCGAGAGGTCGTTCCGCGCGGCGGTGTCGAGGCAATACCCCGCAACCGGCTGCTGAATGCGACCATCCTCAAACACGGTGAAATTCCCCACCGTCAGTCCACCCACGGCCGTACCGTTTTCGAGAACACGGATCTTCGCGCGAATCTCCGGAAAGGTGTCCGCCGACAGCGTGTCGATGAACAATGATATCTGTGCCTGGGCTGCCATCTGACAGAGGCAGAGTGCAAGGGCCCATGCGAACAACCCCATCGGTGTCCGGCTCTTCATCATACAACGCATGTCGCCTCGGTGCTGTGAAACTCACAAAAACTACACTGGATTTTTGAATACTGCAAATGCCACACTTTTGGTCTGCAAGAACTTTCTGTGTACTTTTGACGCAGTGTTGCACAGTACATATTCCCACACAACGGAGACCATGATGAAAACCCCTGCCGAACTCAAAGAGTCGCTCGAGACAATCGAGAAGACGCTGTCACTTCGCCAGATTTCTCTCCGGAGCGGTATCAACTATATCACGCTTCGGAACATCAAGTTTGGCAAGTCGAAAAAGGTGACCGACCGCATCTATGAACACCTTCAGGCGTTCATAGATGATTTCAAGCCGGAGGAGGTTACTGGCACAAAGCGGGGCCGCAAGCCGAAGGCCCCTGTTGCCGCGGTGGCGCCGGCGACGGAACCCGTTATCGCCGCGATCGCCGAAACACCGGCACCGAAAGCGGAAGCCAAAACCAGAAAGCCTCGTGCAGCCGCGACGACCGGGAAGGCGAAGGCTCCGCGCCGGAAAAAGGCCCAGCCAAAGACCACCATCAAACCCGCCGACGTGCCGCCGACACACGAACCCGCCGCGTCGGAACCGCTGTCCTTCATCACGGGCAATGACCTCAGGGAGGAACTGCGCAGGACGGAGGCGCGCCTGATCTATCTCCGCTCCCTGGAAAAGGCGGAAAAGGAATACCTTTCCGCACTCGGCAAGAAGTGATACTGGGCGGGGATGGTTTCATCCCCGCTTCCCGTTTCTCTCATCACGTCAGTCCCCATGTGAACCCATGCCCACGAAAAAACCCGAATTGACCTGCTCCTTCTGCGGCCGTCCCTCCAAGGATGTGCAGTCCATGATCGCCGGTCCGGAGGCCTACATCTGCAATTACTGCGTGATGACCTCCCTGGATATCCTCAAACAGAACATCCCCGCTGTTCCGACTACAAGGGATCCGGAACGCAGATCCCTGACACCGATCCAACTCAAGGAAAAACTCGATGAGTTCGTCATCGGCCAGGATACCGCCAAACGCTCGCTGGCCGTTGCGGTATACAACCACTACAAACGCATCGACTCCCGCCTCGAGGTGTCAACCGATGATGTCGAGATTGAAAAGAGCAACATCCTTCTCATCGGACCGACAGGCACGGGGAAGACGCTCCTGGCACAGACGCTCGCCCGCGTGCTCGACGTCCCCTTCGCCATCGCGGATGCGACCACGCTGACCGAGGCGGGCTACGTGGGCGATGATGTGGAATCCATCCTCGTGCACCTGCTGCAGAACGCGGATTTCAACGTGCAGCGTGCCGAACGCGGCATCGTCTACATTGACGAGATCGACAAGATCGCACGCAAATCCGAGAATGTGTCCATCACACGCGATGTCTCCGGTGAGGGCGTCCAGCAGGCCCTGCTGAAGATCCTCGAGGGGTCCACCGTCGGCGTCCCACCAAAGGGCGGGCGCAAGCACCCGGAACAACCCCTCATCTCCATCAATACCAAGGACATCCTCTTCATCTGTGGAGGGGCCTTCGAGGGCTTGGATGGCATCGTCCAGCGCCGCATCGGGAAGAATCCCGTGGGGTTCGGTGCCGATGTCCACAGTGGCGTTCTCAACGAGTCGGATTTTGCGATGCTGCAGGTGGAACCCGACGATCTGCTCGCTTTCGGCCTCATCCCCGAACTGATCGGGCGCCTCCCCGTCACCGCCGTCCTCCATCCCATCTCTCGTGAGGCGATGCGTTCCATTCTCACGGAGCCGAAGAACGCCCTCATCAAGCAGTACAAGAAACTCTTCGCCATGGAAGGCGTGTCCCTCGAATTCGAACACGACGCCCTCGATGCCTTCGTGGATCGTGCGATGAAACGTGGCACAGGCGCACGGGCGCTGCGCTCCATCATCGAGAAGACAATGCTCGACATCATGTATCATCTCCCATCACACACCGACCTCGTGCGATGCTTCATCACCCGTGACGTGGTTGAACACAACGCGGAACCCCGCTACACGTATCGCGAGCAAAAGAAAAGCGCCTGAGTCGATGCCGAATCACCTCCCCGGGTCCGGACTGCGATGGAGTGTCCGGACCCATTGCGTTGTTCCTCCATCCCGATCCAAATGCCTGTCTTGTCATCGAACCGAAGGACCATCGCATGTCACTCTTCACACTCGCATCCGACTACTCCCCGACAGGTGACCAGCCTGAGGCCATACGCCAGCTCACCGAGGGCGTGCTCCGCGGTGACAGGTATCAAACATTGCTTGGCGTGACAGGAAGCGGGAAGACCTTCACGGTGTCCAATGTGATACAACGCGTGGAGCGGCCCACCCTTGTCATTTCGCACAACAAAACCCTCGCGGCGCAGTTGTATGGCGAGTTGAAAGGATACTTCCCCGAAAACGCCGTCGAGTTCTTCATTTCCTACTACGACTACTATCAACCGGAAGCCTATCTCCCCAGCACGGACACCTACATCGAAAAGGACATGTCCATCAACAATGAGATCGACCGCCTACGGCTGCGTGCGACTTCCGCACTGGTCGAGGGTCGTCGCGATGTGATCATCGTCGCCTCTGTCTCCTGCATCTACGGCATCGGCTCCAAGGACCAGTATGCGCGCCAACTCCTCACCATCCGCACCGGGCAGGCCTTCGAGCGAAACGATTTCCTGCGCAAGTTGACGGAGATTCACTATGTGCGGAACGATGTGGAATTCACTCGCGGCACCTTCCGTGTCCGGGGCGACAGTGTGGACATCGTCCAGGCCTTCGAGGAGAACGATGCGATTCGGGTGGAGTTTTTTGGTGACGACATTGATTCCATCGCGCTGTTCGATCGTGTCACGGGAAAGATCCGGGAACGTGTGACGGAACTGACCATCTTCCCCGCACGTCACTTCCTCACGTCGGAGGAGGATCTGCAACGAGCCATCGGGAACATCGAGGAGGAACTCGAAGCACGCCTGCGATATTTTCGCGAGTGCGGCAAGCTTCTCGAGGCTCAGCGCCTCGAACAGCGGACACGTTACGACATCGAGATGATGCGCGAAATCGGGTATTGCTCGGGCATTGAAAACTACTCGCGCCATCTTGCGTTTCGCGAGGCAGGCGACCGCCCCGAATGCCTCCTCGACTATTTCCCCGACGACTTCCTCATGATCATCGATGAATCACACCAGACGCTGCCACAGGTGCGTGCAATGTACAACGGGGATCGCATGCGCAAGGAGGTGCTGGTGGAACACGGGTTCCGCCTGCCCTCGGCCATGGACAACCGGCCGCAGACCTTCGCCGAGTTCGAGTCCATGATCCACCAGTGCATCTTCGTGAGCGCCACCCCCGGCCCCTACGAGCTGGCGAAATGCGCTGGTGTCATCGTTGAACAGCTCATCAGGCCCACAGGCCTGCTTGACCCCCCCGTGGATGTCCGGCCAAAACTGAACCAGATCGACGACCTCATCGCCGAGATCCGCGAACGGGCCGATCGGCAGGAGCGAGTGCTCGTGACCACACTCACCAAACGCATGTCGGAGGATCTGACCGAGTATCTGGAAAACATCGGCATACGTGTCCGCTATCTGCACTCCGACATCGAATCACTGGATCGAATGGAGATCCTGCGTGACCTGCGATTGGGAAGCTTCGATGTCCTTGTCGGTGTCAATCTTCTCCGTGAGGGTCTTGATCTTCCAGAGGTTTCCCTGGTCGCCATCCTCGATGCCGACAAGGAGGGCTTTCTGCGCAGTGAGAGCGCCATCATGCAGATATCGGGGCGGACAGCGCGCAATGCCGACGGGCGGGTCATCATGTATGCCGATCGCATCACGGATTCGATGCAACGCGTCATCGATGAAACCGTGCGACGCCGCGCACTGCAGATCCAGTACAACACTGATCATGGCATCAGCCCGACGACAATCCAGAAATCACGCGATGAAATCCTTCATTCCACGGCAATTGCTGATCTCAAATCACGGAACGAAGAGAACGTCAACGCCCGAAAGGGGACACGTGCTGTGGCGGAACCGGTTCTCAGATACATGACGCCCGAGCAACGCACCGAGCTGCTGTCGCAGTTGCGCGACGAAATGCTGCAGGCGGCGAAGAATCTCGATTTCGAGCGGGCGGCCCAACTCCGAGATGAGATTGCGCGCATCGAGAACGGCGCACAGCAGGGAACGAAACGGTGACGTGATGAAGCGTACGAGGTGACCAGACTGTCACTGCGAGAGAAGCACCAGTGCAACAACAGCGAGTCCGAGAAACACGTAGTGCACCGGTTGCGGCTTTTCCCGCCACAGCACAAAGGAGGTCACTGCCGTGACAAGGATGACACCGATGGCGTTGGCGGGATAGACAATGATGCCAGGAAGGCTGTGGATCGCCTTCATGATGAAAAGCGATGATGCGAAGTTGAGCAGTCCGATACCGGTTCCATATCCCAGCATGCTCAATGTCGGCGTATGACGCCCCTTCAGTGCCATGCCGATGGCGGTGATCATGGCCGTGGGAAATACCACGGCAAGGAAGTGGGCTTCATTCTCCAGCGGAAAACACTCGCGCTGCACCTTGAGTATAACCCCGATCATCCCGAAACAGATGAACAGGAGAAATCCCCAGGCGATGTCACGGCGGAAGAATGATGTGAGCTCGCTCCACCGTGGAATCGCCCCGCCAGCGAAGGGAAGCGCGCTGAATGCGACCACGAGGCCGACAACCTGCAGCTTGGTGGGAGCCTCGGCAAAAACCACGATCGAGGCAATGGTCGGCAACACGGAGGACAGACGCATCAGCGATACCGGAATGATCACACCGAGTCGTCGGATGGCCTCCGCCATGATGAAGAATGTGCCGATGAACAGCACACCTGTCGCAACACCCATGGCCGGGAGAATGGGACCATCCCGAAGCGGGAGCACCCAACCTCCGGTGATGAAGGCCAGCACCGATGCGGTGAGGTAGTTCGCCGCAAACACCCATGGCAGACGGATGTGGCGCCTGTCAACCGCCTTGAGAAGCTGGGCGACACCGACAGAGCACAGGATTGCGAGAAGAAGATGCATCATGGGCGTTGACCGTGTCTGGCAGTGATCATCATATCAGATCGGCGAATTCAGCCTGGGCGGCAGAGCAGAGATCTGCCGGTGCGATATGCAATTGAAGACCCCGTATCCCGGCACTGACGAAAATTTTGTCGAACAATTGCGCCGTTTCATCAATGTAGGTGGGATAGTGTTTCTTCATGCCCACGGGTGAACACCCGCCGCGGACGTACCCTGTCAGCCCCAGCAGATCACGCGTCTTCACCATCTCCACGCGCTTGTTCCCGGATGCCTGAGCCGCCTTCTTCAACTGCAGCTCCGCATTTCCAGGAATGCAGAAGACCACGATTCCGGTCTTGTCCCCTTCCGCGACGAGTGTCTTGAACACCTCTTCGGGCGATGCATCGATTTTCGCTGCCACCGATATCGCATCAAGCTCATCCTCGTTGACCACGTAGTGTCGGACGTCATGCGGGAGCTGCAGGGATTCCAAAATTCGGACTGCGTTGGTTTTCAACACGATGACCTTCCTGGTGAATGGTTGCCATGAAAAAACCGATCCGCAGATGCCATCACCGTCATGCGACATGATGACATCCGCGGCATCCGGACATTGACACGCTTCAGATCAGATGGCGTCTCAGCGAAAATACCGTGCGAGCAACCCCTTGAACGCGGCGCCATGGCGGGCTTCATCTTTACACATCTCATGAACAGTGTCATGAATGGCCTCGAGACCCAGATCGCGCGCCTTCTCTGCGAGCATGAGCTTGCCCTTGCACGCACCAGCCTCTGCGTCGGCACGGAGTTGCAGGTTCTTTCTGGTGTCGGCATGCACCACCTCGCCAAGCAATTCAGCGAAACGTGCAGCGTGATCGGCCTCCTCGTAGGCGATGCGCTTGTAGGCTTCGGCCACTTCGGGAAGACCTTCGCGATCTGCCTGGCGGCTCATTGCGAGATACATGCCAACCTCGGTGCATTCACCAACAAAATTCGCACGCAGGCCCTCAACGATTTCAGGGTCGACGCCCGCAGCGATTCCGATCCTGTGTTCATCCGCCCAGGTGGTCTCTTCCACCTGCTCGTAGAATTTGTCCGCCATTGCGCCACAAATGGGACAAGAATCGGGTGCATGATCACCCTTGTGCACATACCCGCACACGGAACAGACATACGCTTTTTGCATGGAATCACCATTGAGTGTAAGTGGAAAGGAGTCGCCACGCAAAGAAACATGTTTCTGCCATTATTCAAAATGCCCGGGCCGGCGGCCGATCCTGAAGCTCGGGGAACGACCGCCTCAGCGCGCCTCGCTACTCACGCCGCCCGGAATCCTTTCTGTGTTCCTGTCTCCGTTGCATCCGTTCTTTCCTGCACAATGCGGGGGATTCGCCTGTCCATGCCTTCTCTCTCCGCGTCCGCGGTGTCAGATCCGGGCCGGCGGCCGATCCTGAAGCTCGGGGAACGACCGCCTCAGCGCGCCTCGC
>CAYUYM010000003.1:53688-69576 GCA_964449305.1 uncultured Chromatiales bacterium
CCGCGTCCGCGGTGTCAGATCCGGGCCGGCGGCCGATCCTGAAGCTCGGGGAACGGCCGCCTCAGCGCGCCTCGCTACTCACGCCGCCCGGAATCCTTTCTGTGTTCCTGTCTCCGTTGCATCCGTTCTTTCCTGCACAATGCGGGGGATTCGCCTGTCCATGCCTTCTCTCTCCGCGTCCGCGGTGTCAGATCCGGGCCGGCGGCCGATCCTGAAGCTCGGGGAACGGCCGCCTCAGCGCGCCTCGCTACTCACGCCGCCCGAAATCCTTTCTGTGTTCCTGTCTCCGTTGCATCCGTTCTTTCCTGCGCAATGCGGGGGATTCGCCTGTCGCGTTCATGATGGTGACGACATCCGTTCATCGCGCTCAGGTGCGTGCCGACCGGGATGAGCCCTGGTCTCCTGATGCCGACCGTCTGGTGGCATGTTCGTTCAATTGGTCCAAAAGAAAGGCGTGATCAGCACACTTCGGAGTGTCATTGCTTCTCACGCTTGAATTTGCATCTGACTATACTCCCCAAGGATTCCGAATATCGGAGAATGGATGGGGAGTCCCCTTGGGCAATAACCCGGCCAGGAATGCGGTCGTATCCCGCAGCTTACAGATACAACCGCCAATGCGCCTCGCTTACCGCATTGCCTGGCACCAGGGTTTTGTCCCTAAGATCCTGTCAAACGGAGACATGATCGCCTCCAGCCATCGACCATCCGAGACGCACGACATCCATCCACCGACGCTTCCGGAGATGCGGAAATCGCTTGTGGTATTGGTGGTCTTCATCATGGTGTCGCACTCAATCGGTGGTGGAACTGGCTTTGACTTTACAGCGAAACTTGTCGGTTTGACAGGATTGATGCAACTCATGGAGGTTAGCAAATGGTATACATTTGGGTTACAAAATGGTTACACATATCCGCAACTCACGCTAATTCAACATCTTACCTTGCGTCAACGGAAAACACCCCTGGATGGAGGGCCAGGGAGCAGGTGCAGCACCCATCTTTGCTGCACCTCCCCCACCTGCGTTCATGCACCCTGGCCTTTCGTTTGTGCGGGATCTCCAGGTCAGATCCCGCTTTGAATTCCCACCAGACCAACACGGATGGGTGAGAAGGGAATATGAATCGAGCGTTGGAGGTGGGACCGTGTTGGCCTGGCAGTTGTCTGTTCATGCGAAACGTCTCCTTTGTCCTGTCGGCTGAAACATTCATGTGTTATGCATCTGTCGGGGGAGTGTTTCCCTGTCCGATCTCGATACCGGAAAACCGGGTCAGGTGTTTGACCGTACGCAATATTATATAATCGTCACTCCGATGCAAGTCCCAAAGGTTAGCGAATGGTATACAACGAGGTTACAAAAGGTATACATTTTCAACGCGATCATGTACCCCGGATGTAACCACATGTACCCGGAATGTAACCTTTGCCACCTGTGCGGTGTGCCTGTATGATTCCTGCAGGAAAATCCGCATCTTGATCCAACGAAGGACGCGCACATCCTCTCATCCAGCCTCATCTTCAACACCCCGACTCACCCGTGCCCCCTCCACCCACCCAGACACCAGCGATGACCGCTGCCACCGGCATCTCGATCATCCTCGTCCCCCCCAGCATCAGCGCCGTGGTATACAGCCTTCTGTCGATGGAATACCAGCATGGCGAGTTGTTCCACAGAATCATTGTCTGGCTGGTGGCTGTCCTTTGTTCCGGAGGCTTCCAGATTCTGTACATCCTGTATCTCCGGCGGGAACGTCGTTTGACGGCATACGACGTTCCTGAACGGGCACAACGGACAAGGCCCTACCTCATCAGCGCCGGGATCTCCCTCGCCGGGCTTGTCGCGCTTCTGTTCCTTCACGCCTCGCTGATGCTCTCCATGTTGATGCTCTGCTTCACCATCAACACCATCATCGTCATGACCATCAATCTCCGATGGAAGATCAGCGCGCATATGATGGGGCTGGCGGGCTCTCCCATGTTTCTCATTCCCATCTTCGGGTGGTTCCTGCTGCTCGCCCTGCCGCTACTCACTGCACTGGGCTGGGCACGGATGCGCCTGGGAGCGCACACTCTGGCACAGGTCGTTGCGGGTGCCGTGCTTGGCGCAGGTCTCACCCTCGTGGAACTTGTCGCCATCCTCACCTGGGCCGCTCACCTCCTGTAACAAAAAGGCCCGGTGGTACCGGGCCTCGTCCTACGGTGTTCTCCACGCCTCAGAGAATCTCGATCTGCCGTGGGCGAACCTCCTCCGCCTTGGGGACTGTCACGGCCAGAACACCGTTCTCAAATTTTGCGTTGATCTTGTCGGGGTTCACCTGCGTCGGGAATGTGAAGGACCGATAGAACTTGCCAAACACGCGCTCGACTCTGTGGCTCGTCACATCCTTCCGCTCTTCCAGGGTCTTTCGATCGCCGCTGATGGTCAGCGTGTTGTCGGCAAAGCTCATCTTCACATCCTTCTTTTCAATCCCCGGGATGTCGAAGTACAGGACGTATTCGTTCTGATCCTCTGTGATGTCAACCATCGGGCTCCAGACCGCAGACTCATAGTCAGCATCCTTGCGATTGGTGGCAATCCCGTTGAAGACGCGGTTGATTTCGCGCTGCAGATTCATCATTTCATTGACCGGGTTCCAACGTACGAGTGTCATTTTCTTATCCTCCTGTTACCATGATTGGTGATGTGTTTGTTGTGTTGGGTGGTGGAAGTGTATGTGTGTCTTCAGGATTTCCAACCACGACACAGTGCATTCACAGACTGTGCCAGGCTGAAATTCGGGCGGGATGTGCCCCCCAAGCCGTTCCAGGTCGGCTTTTCTCTGACACATGAATTGCCAGATCCCGTCAATTCTGACGGAGTGTCTGCCAGCAATACGGCAAATCCCAGAATGTGGTGATGGGTTCATGACTGGCCTGCAAATTGATGCCGCCATGTCGTACATTGTCGAGGAGATCCAACAGACATGAAAATGAAGGATTACTACTCAATACTGAATGTGCCGACAACGGCCACAGAAAATGACATCAAGGCAGCGTATCGTCGACTGGCCAAGAAGTTTCACCCCGATAAAAACCCATCCGATACAAACACCGGCACAAGATTCAAGGAGATTTCCGAGGCATACGAAACACTCGGTAATCCGGCCCGACGACGGGAATACGATGAAATGCGTCGGTCTGGAGGCAGAAGGAGGCGTCCAGATCCCCGCAATGCTCAGGCGTCGTCGGCCAACGCGGATATGGGATGGAGCCATTCAGCACCATTTTCCGACACGGCCGGCGGGCCCGATATCCAGGAGATTCTTGCGGCCATGTTCGGCGGAGCTGGAGACCCTCTTCACAGCCATGCGGCTGATGCACGACGGCGCGGGTATGCAGGCTTTGCAGACGCGACAGGACGGAAAGAACCTGGCACCCACATCGATCTGCCTGTGAACCTGGCGCAACTGCTTCTGGGGTCGGCACTCAAGCTCAACACCCCGGCGAAGAAAACCATTGTATTCCGCATACCAGCCGGAACCCAGCCCGACACCGTCTTCCGGATTCCCTCACAGGGGCATCCATCCTCATCCGGCCCCGAGGACCTGTACCTTCATGTGCGGCTGTCGCTGCCTGGTCAACTGAACGAAGGGCAGAGAGAACTGGTGCGTGAGCTTGCAGCCTCTCTCGGATTGAAACACTGACACCCATCCACGGGGCTCCAACGGCCCCTGGAGCATCGACTTCGTGCGAAGCGTGCATTTCCACGAAGCATATTCCATGGCGTTGAGTATATTTGGAACAGGAGTCCACCACGCCTGAACCACCATGCTCATCGTACTCCCGAACGTGCCGTTGTTCTCTTTGCTTTCACCTCCTCGGGGGGATGCATGAGCTGTGACCCGCAAGTCGTCATCCTCTGTGGGGGCCAAGGCATCCGTCTGAGGGCGTATGCAGAGAACCAGCCGAAGGCGCTGGTCTTGATTGGTGGAAAACCAGTCATCTGGCATGTGATGAAGATGTTCTCATCGCAGGGATTCCGGGATTTTGTCCTCGCCTTGGGCTATGGCGGCACTGAGATCATCCGGTATTTCGAAACCTATCGCCTGGAGAACAGCATCTACACTCTGTCCCTCGGAAGTGAATCCTCCCACAGTTTTCTCACCCGGCTTCCGGAGGATGAACGGGAATGGAAGATCACCTTCGTTCACACCGGCGAGGCCACCAATTCGGGCGGCCGTCTGAAACGCCTGCAACCATACCTGCAGGGCGACAGGTTTCTTGCCGCATATACCGACGGCCTGGCTGACATCCCCATCCATGAACTCCTTACGCATCATGCTGCTCTCGGGCTCGATGCCACCCTGACCACGGTGAATATGCCGACGAACTTTGGCGTGGTTGGTTCGCAGTCATCCATCGTGACGCAGTTTTGTGAGAAACCCGTGACGTCCATGCATGTCAATGCGGGCTTTTTTGCGCTTGAGCGCTCGATCTTCCGATATATCGATGGTGACGAGGATGTGCTTGAATGCACCGTGTTGAACCGACTCGTACAGAAGCGCCAACTGGCGGCGTTTCATCACACCGGCTTCTGGCACTGCATGGACACCAGAAAGGACGTGCTGGCGTTGCAGGCGCTCTGGGACTCCGGCAAACCACCGTGGAAAACCTGGGCCTGACTTCCCGTTTCCTTCTTCAACAGCCTCCCCATCAATTTCGAGCACTGCATGAAATCTCTTGTCACCATTCTCTGCTGCATTTTCCTGGTTTCCTCCTCGAAGGCGCAGACCCCTGTGTTCCAGCCTGTGACCGCACGGGAGATCCTTCCCAGCATTCAGAACACGGTGCTGACCGATTTCGCTGCTGATGCGCATCTCACGGCGGCGATGTTTGTCGGCATCTCGTATCAGGGCGTCTCCATGCAGATGGATCTGCAAAACGGCAAGGCCACTGGCTGGGTCTACCGATGGTATTCACCTCAACGCGACACCTCGGTGTATTACTTCGGCTTCAAACTCCCGATCATCGGCGTGCAATCCATGAAGTTTTCCGTCGACACCCTGTCACAGTCCCTGCCCATTGGTGTGCTTGTCAATCCTGTGGTCGAACCATGGACGGATTCACCGCAGGCACTCGACGGCTCGAAGAATGGGGGCGCCAGCGATTTCTTCCAGAAGAACCCGAACGCCAATGTCCTGTTGGCCGCAGTGTTCAACAACCCGGCCCCGGCGGGGCTCATCCCACAGGGCACATACTGGCTGTTCCGATATGGAGGGACGTCTGACACACTCACCTGTGTTGTCGATGCGGGTTCCGCCCTGCCGGTGACCTGCCTGTCGAATCACGCCCCGAAAATCACCTCGGCACCCAGAACCACGGCCTTCGTCAACGACCAGTATTCCTATACCGTCACTGCAACAGGCATTCCCGAACCCACATATTCCTTCACAACAAAACCGGACGGGATGTCCATCGATGCCACGAGTGGGACGATCACCTGGACCCCCGCAGCCAGCCAGACGGGGGACCACTCCGTTGTTGTCGTGGCCACAAATGAGCACGGAACAGACAGTCAGAGCTTTGTCATCACGGTGCAACCACCCGCAATCGCTCCAAGGATCACATCCAAGCCTCCCACGGAGGCTGTTGCCAAATCCACTTTCACCTACCAGTTGTCAGCAACCGGCACTCCGACCCCACGGTTCCGTCTCAACTCCTCCCCGACAGGCATGGTGCTTGACGAGGGTCGGGGCAAGTTGACATGGGTGCCGACTGCAGCCCAGGCAGGCCCGAATGAGATCAGCGTCTCCGCCATCAACATCGGCGGTGAGGATACGCAGGTGTTCCAGCTCATGGTGTACAATCCCCCGAAATTCAAGCCTTTCCCTCCCCTCTTCATCATCCACACCGATTCGCTGTTCACCTACACACTCGAGGCGGAGGGCCTGCCAGCTCCCAGCATCATCCTGGTTTCCGGACCACAGGGATTGACCATCGACTCGCTCACCGGTATGATATCATGGACTCCGACACGTCAACAGGTGGGGCAATTCACTGTATCCATCGATGCCCGCAACCGGGCAGGCTCGCAGACACTGACATTCGACGTCCGCGTCGAACTCACCACCGGCATCCCACGGCCTGAGGAAGGGAATCTGCTATCCGTCGGCAGCGTGTATCCCAATCCAATCTCCGGAAGCATCCTTTCCCTCCCGATAACCATCTCGAGCACAACTTCGGTGTCGATCGAGCTATGGGATCTCCTCGGTCGCAGAGTCACTCCGCCATTGGTCCTGCAACTGCTTGAGGGGCGACACATCGTGCCCCTTGTTCTGGCCGGAGCGCTCCCGGGCAGGTACATCGTCGCCTTGCGATCGAATGGGCGACTCGTGACACAACCTCTTCTCATCATGCCGTGAGAAAACACTTTTTCGCAATCGTGATTTTCCGCAAATTTCGTTTTTCCGATGCACTCACATCTCTACTTTCAAGGAGCCTCTCTATGCGTAAACGTCCAGTGATACTGCTTGCCTTGGTCGCCCTCGTCGCCACATCCGCCGGCTTCTGGGGATGCAGCAGCGATGATCCGGTCACCCCGCCCGTCGATCCCAACGACTACATCAAAATCAGTCTCCGTGCAGGGGCTCGCTTCAATTACGATCGTTGGGATCTGGATTCATCGAACAACAAGGTTGAAACGACGAAGCATTCATATTCCGTCGATATCCGTGGAAACAACGGTCTCGTTCTCGGCATCTACAACGACTGGTTCTATCGCATCGGCACCGATGCGGTGACCGCAAAAAAGGACACGCTCTTCATCCGTACCGAGAACAGCACGAAGGATGGAACCATCTACACCCAGAAACTTCAAGTCTACGGATTCACGACAAAGGTGATCAACACAATCGTCGACGCAATCATGAAGAGCTTCCCGGTTCCCACTCCGGTGATCCCGAGTGCCACCTGGGAGAACATGGCAGTGTTTACTGATGGAACAGGTGCACCGTCTGCCGTCGGCACCGAATGGACCATCGGCACCGCCGAAGGTTCGGACATCACCTTTCTGATCATGGGTTTCCCGGTGATCGTCAATGTGAAGTGCAAGGGTCGCCTCGAGGCGAAGAAGGAGATGATCACCGTCAACAGCAAACAGATCAGCACGTGGAAGACCAGTTCCACCGTCACGATGTCACTCATGAGCAGCATTTACACCATCAAGATGTACACATGGTTCTCCGGTGACCCATCAGGCCAGATCTGGGTGCTTCAGGAATCGGCGAAGATCAGCCTGTTGAACAACACGCTGCCCTTCAATGGGGAGAAGCAGGAACTCGTCTCGTATTATTGATCCTGCTGCCGATAAAATAAAAGGACGCGTCCACGGATGCGTCCTTTTTTCATGGTGCCGAAGCGAATGGAGGCCGGAGTGTCAACGTTCCTGTGTTGGCATCGAGAAACGCAGGCGTGCCATAAGGAAGCGTCACTTTCGTGGGGATGTGACCAAAAGGAAACCCCTGTATCACGGGAATGTTCAGGGGCAGCAGAATTTCGTTCAAAACCACATCGAGTCTGCGGTTGATCGTGTCATCCGGGATCCCTGTGAAAGCTCCAAGCACCATTCCGGCAATCCTGTGCAGCACGCCGGCATTACGGAAGTGTGTCAGCAGACGATCGATCTTGTACACATTCTCGCCGACATCCTCGATGAAAAGGATGCAACCATCCCAGAGTGGTTCGTACGGAGTGCCAAGAAGGGTCGCAAGCACTGAAAGCGTCCCTCCCAGCAACGTCCCTTCTGCAATCCCCGGCGATAACGCCGGAATTCCTCCTGAAGCCGGGATGATGGTGCTGTCGGAAACGCCTTTCATCATCGCCCAGAACTGCTGTTCCGTTTCTCGCGGCATCTCTGCCTGCATGTCCGCCGCGACCATCGGACCCGCATAGGTGACAAGCGAGCATCTGCTCCACAGAGCCATCGAGATTGTCGTGATATCCGAGTATCCGACAAAGACCTTGGGATTCCGTTGGATGAGGGGGTAATCGATCAGCGGAAGAAGCCGCCCCGTCCCCGACCCTCCACGGGAGCAGAAGATGGCATCGACGGATGTGTTGGCGAACATTGCATTCAGATCGTCCGCCCGATCAGAATCCGAGCCGGCGAGGTAGCCATCGGCATCGTAGAGATGCGCCCCACGAACCACGGTATACCCGCGACGTTCGAGATACGCGATCCCCCGATCGATCTTCGCCGGTGTGGATGGCGGGCTTGCAGGAGAAATGATGCCGATCGTCCCTCCATCACGAAGGGGTTTCGGCAGGAGAAATGCTCTGCTCACGATGGCAGCAGGCCCAGGTTCTGCATCACCGAAACCAGCCGGCGACGGCCTCCTTCGGTAATGGGCACCATGGGAAGTCGGAAACACTCTTCAAGAAGCCCCATCATGGCCATGACTGTCTTTACTGGAATCGGACTTGATTCGATGAAATTGACTTCCATCAGTTCAAGATGCCGGTAATGCAGCGTACGGGCCGTGGCGAGGTCGCCCGCCATCGCCGCATGCACCATGCGCGCCATTTCCTGAGGAAGCTCGTTGCTGATCACGGAAATCACCCCATGTGCACCCATGAGGATCTGCGAAATCGCCAGGTTGTCGTCCCCCGATAGCACGTGAAACCCTGGAGATGCATGCGCGATGATCTGCATGATCTGACTGAGATTCCCCGACGCTTCCTTTGTCGCGACAATTGTGTCGATCTCGGACAGCGTGATCTGGGTTTCTGCACTGATATTGCTCCCTGTGCGACCGGGAACGTTGTAGATGATCATTGGCAGGGGGATCGCCTCGGCAACCGTGCGGAAATGCTGATAGAATCCGTCCTGGGTCGGCTTGTTGTAGTATGGCCCCACCACAAGAATTCCATCAACACCACATTGGGCGGCGATCCGGGCGTTTTCGATGGTGCGGGAGGTGGAATTTGATCCGGCTCCGGCGACCACGGCACAGCGCCCCTGCACCGCATCGACCACGGTCCCAACCACCGCCTCATATTCACTGTCCGTCAATGTGACGGCCTCCCCCGTGGTGCCGCAGGGGATGAGCATGTCCACGCCGGCTTCCACCTGCCTCCCGGCGAGTCGACCGACAGCGACAAGATCCACGGCTCCATCAGCGGCGAAGGGGGTGACGAGTGCCGTTCCAAGACCTTCAAAGGTTCGTTGTTTCATTGAGCATATCCTCCATGCTGAAAAGACCTGTTCTTCCTGCAATCCATGCCGCAGCCGCCATCGCTCCTTCGGCAAATCCATCCCGACCCCTGACGGTATGAGAAATCTGGATCTGTTCCGTTCCGCCATCGAAGGTGATCACATGAATGCCCGGAACATCACCCACCCGTGTGGACGTGATGGAGATGGAAGCCTCACGATCCGAGGGATCCACGATTCCCTTGACGAGACGCGTCTTTCTCGGCAGCGCAGCCAACAGCTTCTGACCAAGGATGAGCGCAGTTCCACTGGGTGCATCCACCTTGCGTACATGATGCGTTTCGTGGATTGCCGCGTCGAACGCAGGGAGTGCATTGAGGATAGCACCGGCATGTTCCACGATGCGGGAAAAGGCATGCATGCCGAGCAGAAAGTTGGATGCCCACACTGCTCCGATTCCAGCTTCCTCCACCATAGTACGAACCTCGCCAATGCGATCGTACCAGCCCGTGGTGCCAATAACCACATTACAGTTCAGGGCACAGCATTGCTCGAGGTTGGTCAGCACCACATCAGGATGTGAGACGTCGATGCATACATCCACATCCTGGAGCGCATCCTCCGAGATCTCCTGATACGCATTCGGGACAGATGGATCGATGATGGATGAGACCTGGATTCCCGTCGCTTCAGCCCGTGCGGCGATTTCCCTGCCGAGACGTCCATATCCGATGATGGCAATGTTCATGATTTCAGCCTTGCTGTGAAGTGAGGATCGCATGCAGTTCCACGTAGCGTTCCACTGCATCATGGAGTTGACGGATCGAGATTTTTTCCGTTGCGGTGTGCGCATCTTCGATGCTTCCAGGTCCGAACAGCAGAGGCCGGCCCATGGAACGCAGGTATGGGACATCCGTCCCGAAGGAGACCACCGTCGTCGGAAATCCATCCACCACAACGAGCTCCTGGGGGTTTGTGGTCGAGTGGAACTCAAGCTCCGCACGCGCCCCGACAGCCCTGGTCACCAACGCACGCGCCTCGTCCAATGGACAGGTGATCCGATGGAAGACCTTCGCCCAGGCAGTATCCGGGATCACATTGATGGCGCTTCCACCACCGATGCATGTGATACTTGTGGTTGTTGCTCCAAGCACGGGATGCCCGGGCCAATCCACATCGCGAACATCGGCAAGAATGGGAAGCAGCATTTCAATCGCGGAGCGCCCCTTCTCCGGAAGAGAAGAATGTGCGGAAATTCCCCGTGTGCGAAGTGTATACGAGAGCGCTCCCTTGTGTCCCAACGCCAACATGTTCTCGGTTGGCTCTCCCACAATGATGAATTCCGCAGTCCGCCCTGAACATGCTGCACATTTCGCCCCCTCACTTCCGGTTTCCTCCCCCACCACGAATAGGAAGGAGGGTTTCGACCCCATGTGCGAGAGCTTTTCACCAGCACACAGCATCGCGGCGATGATGCCCTTGGTGTCACACGCCCCGCGGCCATGAATGAATTCCGCGTCGGCGGAAGAGAACGAATGTGGTGGCACCGTGTCGAGATGTGAACAATACACGACTTTGGCATGCGCGCGCCAGTTGATATAGAGATTCCACCGCTGCTCACCCACATACTCACGCTGAAACTCCCAACCGAAACGTGTGCACAGCTCTTCTATCGCCACTGCGACTCCAGCCTCCTCTCCTGTCACGGATGGAATATCGATCAGTTTGCGGGTCAACAACTCTGGATTCATGGCGAAATCTAATGAGAGCACAGCGGAAAAAAATGCGTTCCGGGCATGACCGGAACGCTGAGGAACTTCGGTTTCACTATTGCCTCATCACTTCAGCAGCGTCATCGAACGCGTCTGCGCGAACTCACCGGCCACGATACTGGCATGGTAGATTCCGGACGGCAGCGCTGCTCCGGCTTCGTTGGTGGCATTCCACGTCACGGAATGCATGCCAGATCCCTGCATGGCATCGACAAGCGTCTTCACAAGCGTCCCCTGCACATCGCGTATCACAACAGTCACCTTGCAGGACTGCGGGAGGGTGTAGGTCAACGTCGTTGTAGGATTGAACGGATTGGGGTGGTTCTGTTCGAGGGCAAATGCCTGCGCCAGAGGATTGCCCTCCATCGCGCTGATGCCCTGCTTGTCGAGATGCAGGCTGTGTCCCGGTCGCGCTGACGTGAATGGAAGGCTGTTGGTCACATACAGTCCATCTGTGGCCTCCACACGCCAGAACACGTTGAGAGACAGCGTCTGCGGCGAACCGGCAAGTATGGTCACAATGTCAGCCAGTTGTTGATGGTTGATCACGAACCGTGTATCCTGTCCGAGGTTGTATGAATCGAATTTCACACTCCGAGCCAGGCTGATGCTGTCGACAAAATGAATGGAGTACGTCACCTGATCGCTGACAATCTCTGTGGGATTGAAACGTGGAGACGGTTGGATATTCTCATACGGATCCACACTTTGCTGCCATGTGAAGGTTTCCACCAACGCTGAAGTCATGAGAGCAAGGTTCGTCTGGTCAGGTGGCATGAGCAGGTTGAACGGTTTTGGGGCATGATCGAGGATCTCGAATTCATCCGATTCGCCACGAATTGTGGGGGTGTTGGATGAAAACACGGCGATTCTCTGACGTTGATTTGGCACCATTCGAGCGATTCGGGATGCCAGGAAGAAATTCATCTGGGTGTTCGCTTTGATGAAGACGTCCCCGCTGAAAATGTCTGAAAGGTTGGGGATCGAGTTGTCAAATTCGCCGGGGAACCTTGCGCTGAACTGCGAGCGAATTTCTGCATACGAGGTGTTGAGATACTTGTCGCGTGGTGTGACGACGATTTCGTACTTTCGCATTTTGTAGATCTTGTTCTTCTCCCCCGGAACGGCCGATGTTATTTCGACGAGGTAATTGTCGATCCCGAGTTCCTGGAAATCCATATGGACACTGTTCTGCATCGCCGTGTTGTAGGGCGCAGGTGTTGTCACCTCGAGATAGACATCGTTTTCCGCCTTTGTATCGATGAAGCACACTGTGGCGACACCATCCTCGAACAGATCCTGTGGGATGGAATAGACGTTGTCCGTGACCTTTGTCAGCAGCACCTTCGTGCCATCGCCACGTTTGGCAGAAAGCTCAGCCCATGTGTATGCCAGCGGATCAGCATTCCACGAGATCGTACTGGAATCCGTGTTTGCCTGCGAATTCATGATGGTGATGGTTGTCGCGACGCCGACCGCGGGGTTGTTCCAATCGCGGATGACGTTGTTGTTCCTATCCTTGGCCGTCAGGGTGAAGCACTTTTCTTCGCCAACAGTAAGCACCACGTTGGCGCGTTCTGAAGCAGCGAGGTGATCGAATTCCAATCCTCCTTTGTTGTTGGTTACCTGTTGGCCCACCGTCACAAGCGGAAGGAGCAGAGCAGAGAGAATGACAAGAGACAGAATGTTTCGAAGACTGTGCATGGGTGTATCTCCAGGCTGGTTATCAGGTCGATTGCGAGAGTCATGCATTGAAGTTTGTTCGTGTTGTTTCATGAGCTGCGAAGCCGAGTCATTGATGCGGTTTCGGACAAGACAGCAGGCAGATGGAAAACTACCATGATATTGGACAAAAAAAAAGCGCCCCGGCCGAAACCGGGGCGCACAGAGTCCGAAGGTTGCCCTTCGTTATCCGATTACTTCATGAGCGTCATCTTGCGAGTCTGCGTGAAGTCGCCGGCCACGATCTTGTAGATGTAGGTACCCGAAGGCATCTGCACACCGAGATCATTGGTGGCATCCCACGTAACACTGTACGTGCCAGCAACCTGGGTCTTGTTGACGAGCGTCTTCACGGTCGTACCAACGAGATCATAGATCACGATGGTGACCTGGGACTGCTTCGGCAGCGAGTAGGTCATGGACGTAGTCGGGTTGAACGGGTTCGGATAGTTCTGGCTGATTGAGAACTCGGTCGGGGTGGTCTGGTTGTCGACGGCAAGGATGCCCTGCTTGTCGAGGTACAGGCTATGGCCCGGACGAGTTGCGGTGAACGGAAGGCTTGTCGTGGTGTACAGGCCGTCTGTTGCTTCAACGCGCCAGAAGACATTGAGAGACTTCGCGGCTGTGGAGCCGGCGAGGATGTTGAGAACGTCGGCAAGCTGGCCGTGGTTCGTCTCGAACTTGTTGTCGAGGCCGAGGTTGTACGAATCGTACTTCACGGTCTTTGCAAGGCTGACGCTGTCAACGAACAGGATCGTATACTTGATCAGATCATTGCCGATTTCGCTCGGGTTGAAGCGAGGCGAAATCTGGATGTTCTCGTACGGATCAATACTCTTCTGCCAGGTGAACGAGTGCGGGTTTGCAGCTGCCTGCAAGCCAAGCTTCGTCTGATCAGCCGGGAGGAGGAGGTTGAACGGTTGCGGAGCATGATCAAGGATCTGGTACTCATCCGTCTCGCCACGGACTGCCGGATTCGCGGAAGAGAACACGGTGATTCTCTGGAGCTGGTTCGACGGGATGCGGGCGATACGGGATGCGAGGAAGTAGTTGATCTTGCTGTTGGCCTGGATGAACACGTCACCACTGAAGATGTCGGAGAGACCCGGAATTGTATTGTCGAACTCACCCGGGAAGCGGGCGGTGAACTTCGAGCGAATTTCCTCAAACGAGGTGTTCAAGTACTTGTCGCGCGGAGTGACAATGATTTCGTACTTCCGCATCTTGTAGATCTTGTTCTTTTCGCCAGGGACGGCGGACGTGATCTCGACGAGGTAGTTGTCGATGCCGAGTTCCTTGAAGTCCATGTGGAGGCTGTTCTGCTTTGCGGTGTTGTACGGTGCAGGTGTTGTCACCTCCATGTACACATCGTTTTCTGCCTTGGTGTCGGTGAAGCAAATGGTTGCAATACCGTTCTCAAAGAGATCCTGCGGAACAGTGAACACGTTATCGGTCACCTTCGTCAACGGGACGAGGGTACCATCACCACGCTTGCCAACGATTTCGGCCCACGTGAATGCCTTGGGATCGGCGTTCCACGAAGCGGCGCTGGAATCGGTGTTGGCCTGCGAGTTCATGATGGTGATCGTCGTGGCCATGCCGATGCTCGGCATGTTCCAATCACGGATGATGTTGTTGTTCTTATCCTTCGCGGTAAGCGTGAAGCACTTGGTATCGCCAACCTTCATGCTGACATTCGGGTTGCCGGCAACTGCTGCTTCGTCGATTTCGACGCCGCCCTTTTCGAGCTTCGTCAGACGGAGCCAGAACGGACCGCTGGTGATGACGTGCGGCTGGCAGCCACCCGCCTTGTAGCGATCGACGTCTGTGCGGAGTGTACCGTCGTCGTTGTACGGGAACGGCACTTCGTTGCCACCAAAGTCCTTGGTGTACACATACCACTTGATGATGACGGAGTCTGCGCTCTCGCTCGCGGGATTCGGATCGAAGCCCTTGAAGAGATTCGTCAGAGTTGCTGCATCGAGGGTGAAGCCATTCTGGAACGGATTCACGAGGGTCTGGACAACGACGGTGCCAGGAGCAACGCCCTTGCCAGCCGGGAAGGTGTGGTCAACAACACCGACCCACTGGTACCACACGGAGTCGACGAGGCGGCCCGGATCGGTGCCCCAGCTCTGGGTGGTCTTGTCGTAAACCTTGAAGCCGCCGATCATGATTCCGTCTTCCATGTTGATGTCGCTGGCCTGTGTCCATTCGACGTCAAGCGTGGAGGTGGCATTGATTGCGGGCGGTGTCTCAGGCGGTTTCACACGGTTCGGGGTATTCTTCGGGAGGCGGTTGATCGAGATGACCAACGGTTCCTGAGCGGAATACGGGTTGTTACGGACGGTCGCACCTGCCGTATCGGAGAAGGTCTCGAGACCGGTCTTGCTGAATGCACGCACGAACCATTTCACGCGGACGACGAGGCTGTCGGCCTTCGGCTGGTAGGTGGTGTTCTTGCGATAGATCAGGTCGATGATCTGCTGGCCGTTGATGGTCAGGGTCGTGTCGTAACCGTTGCGATCTGCGAGGAAGCTGACGGTGCGGCTGGTGCCGAGGGAGTCAATAATCGCATTCCACTCGTAGCGAATGGTATCGTTCGGATTATTGTTGCCCGAATTCGGAGCTGCCCACACTGCGGAGCGCCACTTCAGATGGAGGATGTTGTTTTCGTAGCCCGGGTTGCCCTTGCCATCGCAATCGCCGGTGTAGTCGATGCGGAACAACGAAGGATTGTTCCACGTGTTCTGCGAGCTGGCGAAGTTGAGGGTGAACGGTGCCGGAGCAAAGGCCTTCTTCACGTCCACCGGACGGGTGGCAATGATGTTGGCCGGGATGATACCATCGCGGATGGCAACTGCACCACCGGATTCGCCAACCAAGGTCGAGAGGCGGCGATCGTCGGGCTTGATACCGAGCCATTCGTTCCTGTTCGTGCCGAGGATGTTCAGCGGGTTGAACAGACGGATGGAGTCACGACGGAATGCATTGTTGGTCGGGGTGTTCTCGGGGATGCAACGCAGGTACTGACCGCCTGCACGAATGAGGAGGTAAGCATCGCCGCCGGAGCCCTGCAGATCGAGGAACTTCCAGTCAGTGAAGCGCGCGCCGACACTCACGAACATGGAGTCGCGGGTGTTGAGGTTGCCATAACGGTCATACGGAGTGATCGCGTACGTGTACGTGATGTCACGATACAC